>CAZVTX010000058.1:0-7802 GCA_964629395.1 uncultured archaeon | reverse complement strand
TTGGAAGATATAAAAGTTCCTGCCAAAATAGAGGGAGATATTTTAATTTTTAAGTGAAAATAAAATATTGAAAAATTTCTTAAATAATTAAAAAATGACCAGCATCAAATTAGTCTTTAAATATGCGTTAAAGGACTTAAACCGAAAACGAGTCCGAACCCTAATGGGTGTTATTGGGGTCACCATTTCAGTAGGCCTTCTTGCATTGGTTTTATTTATTTCAGACTCTATTTCCGTTTCTTTTATGGAATATGTTACTTCTGATGCTGGGAATCAGGATATTGTAATATCTGTTCGTCATTATAACGGAGAACCTTCAAACCGCTCCTCTTATTTCTCTTATCAAGATATTATTGATAAAGTTGAAAGTGCAACTGATGAGATTGATAAATATATTCCCCGTATGGAAGTAGATGGCAAGGTAAATATTTCTAAAGGTGTAGATACAACCGAATTAACTAATCTTCAGGAAACCGCATTAATTTCGGGAATAAATTTTGAAAAAGAAAAAGAAGATAATTATGGAGCATTTATTATTCCGGATTCTAATGATTATATGGATTTTGATGAATTAAAGGTTAATGAGTGTGCTATATACTATGGTTTCAATAATATTATAAAATATAGTGAAGGTGATACGATTGAGATTACAATGAGCTTGACTCATGGGGATAAATATATTAAGAAAACTGTAAATCTAACAATTGCAAAAATTTTCGATTATTCTTTAAAATGGCCCGGTTCATATCGGCATGTGAATTTAATTACGGTAGATATTGAAACATTGTATTATATTTTCGGATATGATGAATTTAATGGGAAATGTAGTAAACTTATTTTAACTTTTAAAGACCCTGAAAAAATTTATGATGCTCGAGATGTTGATGGAACAAAAGCTCGGGTTAAAGCAATTGCGGAAGATATACAATTTGAATTAGGAATTAATGAATGGACAATTGAGCTTCCTAAATTAGAAGAAATTGGTTTATCAGAATTTTTAAGTATGGGTATAACCGTTATTTTTGTATTCGTTTCTATTATTGCAATGTTAATTGCGGGAGTATTGATTAACGGAATTTTAAAAACTTCCGTAGAGGAACGTATTCGTGAATTTGGTATATTTAGAACTCTTGGAGCCCATAAGAGCTATAATTTATGGGTCGTTTTAGTTCAAGGTTTTCTATTGTGTAATTTTGGAACGATTGCAGGAATTCTTTTAGCATTTTTTGGATCCCAGTATATCATTATTCCTTTTGCTAATGAATATATCTTAGGTGATTTTCTTGGTCCAAGACAAAGCGTCCAATTCTCATGGACTATTTGGTCCTTTATTATTGCCTATGCAATGGGTATAGGTGTAGGACTTTTGGTAAGTATCTCTCCCGCAATAAAGGTTATGAAGCTTCAATTAATTGAATCAATTCATCCGTATAGACATGAAGATACTTTATATCATTTACAGAAAAAAGCATCTATAAATTATAAACTCATAATTGTTGGAATTATTTTAGCCGTAAACGGCGGTAATATCTATTTTATAATCCCGAGATTATTAATTTCAATGAATATAACTCTCATGGCGGGCACTTTTATAGCTGTATTATTAATATTTTTAATAGGGCTTACTTTAGCAGGTTTAGGTTTAATGCCTGTTGTATTAAGATTGGTTATTGAATTTTTCCGCCCTGTAGCAAAACGCATTATACATGTAATTAGAATTTTTGTTTTTAGATATCAAAGGAGAAATTCAAGTACTATTATCATTTTTGCATTATCGTTTTCTTTTGTAATATTTACATCCACTATTTTAGATACGCAAACAAAACAGGTTGCGGTATTGATTAGAGTCAGATTTGGCTCTGATTTGGTTATGGAGTCTATTGGCTGGGAAGAGATTAATGAATTTGGTGGTGAATTTGGTGGAGGAGGAGGATTTTTCACGGACTCCATCGGAGGTACCGCCACGATAAATGATGCATATTCCAATTCTAATGGAGTTCAGATTCAATCGGATCAATATAATATTAACCCTGACAGAATTATGACTACGGACTTTAAGAACGATCTTTTAGCTATAGACGGTGTAGAGAGAGTTTCAGTAGTTTTAGCGAGTCCTGAACAATTAACTCAAATATATTCTGAAGGTAATAAAAAATTCTCCGCTGAATTGGCAGATTATGCTGGCTTATCAACTAATTCGATCTCCTTAATAGGAATTGATAGTGAATATCCCGCTACGGTTGATACCGATTATATTGTATTTACGAGAGGTGATATGGATAAAGCATTCAATAAATTATTTACAGAAAATAGTTCAAAATATAATTGTATTGTCTCTGAAGGTATTGCGGTTGAAATGAACTTAGAATTAAATGATCGTGTTAGAATAACCATTCAAAGAGGAGATGAATTAAAGAATTATGAATTTCATGTTGTCGGAATGGCATCAAGTATCCCCGGTTTTTCATTTGAATTTGGATCATCAAGATTTTCTGCAAATAATGGCGGTGTTTTAATTTCCCAAGAAGTTTATCAGGAAATAATGGATTTACCCGAGCCCACATGGGTAAATAAGATTTTTATCAAATTACAAGAGAGTAAGAAGAGTGAAGCCAGAAGTATCGAAAAACAAATTGATGATCTTTATAAAAATGACTATGATTATGATTTATATAATCTCGAAAGAATGGTTGAAAGAGAAGAAAGTAGTTTTGCGGTAATAAATGTATTTTTCACGATAATATTAATGGCTACGGTTTTAATTTGTTTATTCGGACTTTTATCATCCTCCTATTCTACAATTTTAGAGAGAAGGAAGGAAATTGGTATAGTTAGAACTTTAGGTCTTAAAGGAAAAGAAATTGATAGGATGTTTATAATAGAAGCATTAATTATTATGCTTTCAAGCGGTACCATTGGAACTATTGTTGGATGGCTAACAGGGTGGTTATTAGCTTCTAACTTAAATCTTTTCACCGATATGCCTTATAGTCCTCAATTTCCATGGTTTAATTTTACTTTGGTTTATGGAGTATCAATTATATTTACAATTTTCGGGATGAGACTTCTGCTTAGAAAATCCCGAAAACAAAAGATAGTAGATATTTATAGAGAAACATTATAGGTGAATAATTTGAATAAAAAGTCGATTGTAAAAAGAATGAGAATTTTTATTTTTTTATTTCTTTTATTTATTCCATTTTTAAGTATCTTTCCGATTAATAATTCTAATTTAGAAATAAATGAAGGATATGTTAATAATTATGATGAAATTAAAGAAAGATTAAATTCTGCTGATGTTGCAGGAACGGATTTATATGCGGAACAAATAAGCGCATATGTCGCAGGAGAAAAAAGTATTATTAGGCAAACATTATTTACTAATGATACTAATATTATTCCTCATTTTGATACAAATGATCCGGCATTTTATAAATGTAATATACTGATTACGGCGTCTAATGGAAAGGTTCCCGAAATGTTTCCAAGTGTCCTTTCTCAAAACATTTTCGGAAGTTCATTTGCTTTAACATATAATAGTTTTATAGGATTTTTATATTATGATAAGGAATTATCTGCTTCTGATGCAGAGCATAGAGCCAGTAGGGCTTTAGAAATTATAAAACGTAAATTTGGAATCGATTTGATAATGGTTAATTCTTCACAAGATAATTTTTTCCCTTTTGTGGGTTATTATCCCAATTGGGATGCTTATTTTGACGAAATATTAAAAAATGTTCCTAAAGATGGATATTGGAAAGCATTAGATATTGATAGGTTAACTAGTGAAGATTATCTCTCTCATCATCATTTATCGTCTACTTATTTTCTATTAAATTCATTAGAATTATTAGAAAAAGGAATTAATGTTTCTATGGATCAAATCAACTTTAACATTGATCAAATTCAACAATCTTTTCAGAATTTAGATTATTCTACAATGTTCAGTACATTAGCCGATCTTTTAAATCAATATTCTTCTCTCTTTGGTAATCTTACAGCATTAGGCTTTAATACGACGACAATGGGGTTATCTTCAGAAGGAATGCAAGCATTAAGCGAAGTAACGGGATCATTTACGCTTTCTAATGATTCACATTATACGACTCTAATTATTCAATATGAAGGAAAACCCGAAGGAATTCAAAAAGTTGGAACTAATACTTATGAGTTTAATTTATGGAAAGCCATAGGGTATGATGGAGAACCACTTTCGCCAAGTGAAAAAATATATATCGCTCTCATAGGTGCCTTTATGAGCGAAATAGATATTAATATTTTGGGAACGGAAATAATAGATAATACTCCAAAATTTTTCCAATTTAGTGATTATATGCTTGAACAAATTGGATTAATTTTATATTTGGCTGGTTATGATTTAAATATTCAGCAACTTAAAAATTACGAATTCAAATTAAAATGGGTTGAAAATGATGGTGTTTATCGAAGTTATGTGCTACCTATCAACAGAGTAAATACATCTGATCCTATAAATTCATTAGAACAATTTGGGTTTCAGGGTTTTCCCTTAATTCCTACGGGTCTTCTTAATCCTATAAGTGAATTGAAGGTTCAATATGAAGTAGGGTATACTGAACCTAATATGAAAATAACTAAACAATTAGTCGGAAATAACGCTACATACGGAGCATACAGAACATTTAGTTTTAATATAACTGCACAAAATATTGGAAATGTAAGCGTATGGGGAATACCAACTGAGATAGATGTTGATCTTCAGGTTTTATTCAATATAATTGCGCCTGGATTAGGAAATCTTATATATACCGCAATCTTAACTATGGTAAGAACACTCTATCCTCAATATGATTCTCTTGAGGAATTTTTAGAGATAGACGAAAATCCGAGAATTTTTTATTTTGATACATGGGGAACTGGTATAGTTGATCATTATTATCCCGATTTGACAAATTTTTCTAATTTATGGCCCTATAGTAAAAGAGCGGTTTATGTAATTAATAACATGACGGGAGTATTATTAGGTTTAGGAATGACCCAAGATCAAATCGATGCCCTTAAGGATGCATTTCAGAATAATAATAGTATATGGAATAGAGAAAATTGGTATTTGGATCCCGGAGAAAAAATATCATATCTTTCAAATAATCTCTCAATTTCAAATTTAGATGCCTTCTCTACATTTTATAAATATAATTTTACTATTAAAACCACTTTTCCGGAATTACCTGCAGTAATATACGGTAATTCTATAGGGGGCACAAATGCATCTATGGCACTTAAAACGGATAATGAGAGTTGGATTATCGAATCCGAACAAAGAACGGTTGATCTTTACGGTTTAGAAGTTTATTTCGAATTTAAGAATAATACTAATATAGATTTCGAGAATTATACGCTGGATCGTGTTTCTATCTTTATTAATTATACTTATCCTGTTAATTTAAGCAATTTTCAATTATTATACTATAATTTTTCTGCGGGTGAATATAGAAATCTCGCCCCATATTTAATTTCAAGTGTGAATAACTCTTATACTTATGCATTTACAGATTATAATACTTCTTTTGATTGGTTGTTCGATCCCTCAGAACCTAATAGCTATAAAGTTAAATTTAAAATAAAAGCATCAGATACATCGATTTTCAATATTTCTATAAATGATCTTAATGTAGAATTCTCTCATAGAGAAATAATGACCCGAGATATTCAGGGATCGAGGGTAATGTATGCATCATTTTTAGGAAATACTACCTATTCAAGATATTCCAATTCTTTTACTTTAAGCACTTATGATATGGCTTCATTGACGAGTATCGCCAGTTTAACAAAATATAATACTAAATTGGGTGAGATTTGCGTTTATTCTCTAAAAATAAAGAATATAGGCTCTGATATAGCAAAAAATATTTCATTATCAATCTTGATTCCGGGAATTATAAATAATACAGGTAATTTTACCTTAAAAAACAATTATTTAAACTATAATTTGACTGATCTAGAACCAGGAAAAGAAATTGTTCTTAATTTCTCTTTTTATGTTCCAAATTCAGAATCCGTTCCTTATTTTACAATCTATTATCATAATTCTAAAAATATTAATCAAGGAAATAGTTCTCAATTAACATGTTATCCGAATCAGGTCTATTTATCTGCTCCTGTGGATTATAAATTTAGATTTCCTTACTTAAGGACGGTAGAATTTTATTTTACTTCGAACAACTCTGCACCTGCTATTAATGATACAATTACACTAAACCTCTTTATTAAAAATACGGGTCCAAAAGGAATTAAAATCCCCGATTTATACTTGGAAATGAATGATCAATACGGAGATCTTAAAAGAATAGATAATCAGATCGTTAATTTCTCCAATGTACTATATAATCAGATTCAAAATTTCTCTTTAACATTTAAAAAATTAGATTGGAAAGCGTATTATTATCCCCCAATTAATTATTTCGAGGGATCCGAATCAAGAACCGTTCAGATAGCTTCTTCGCAGCCTATAATTTTAGGAAATATTGATTTTTCGATAACTAAAATATTAAATACTACCAATATAGAAATCGGACAAGATATATTAGTAACCATTATAGTAAAAAATACGGGAAATATTTGTATTAAGGATATTTCCTTAAATGATATGATAAGTTTTACACAATTAACATTTAGTCTGAAGGAGGGTAAACTTGTAAATAAAATTGATTTAATTGATCCTCAAGAAGTAATTATTTTTAAATATGTAATAACTGCAAAAGTTCAAGACATTATTACTTTGAAGGAAGCTTCAATAGATTATTATTATTTACTGAAAAGGACTGCAGAATCCAATGGCGTTGATGTAAAGGTTAACATCCCATTCACAACGCAAATTTTAGCAATAATAATTCCTACTTTGATTGCAATTGCGATTTTAAGCATTTATATTTGGCAAAAGCGAAAATATAAGGAGACTAAATATGAACTTCAAAGGGCAGAAAGCATTATGCTTGAATTGAGTTCTCGAGATACTATTTTGAAAATTGAGCATACGTTAAGGGAACGATTAAATATAATAGCTAAAACTCTATCCGATAAAGAAAAATTACCTAAAAAAGAAGCAGTTCAAGATATATATCTAATTGATTTTAAAACAGATAGATTTTGTCCTAACTGCGGTATTTTAATTGAGAAGGATAATAAAAAATGTAATTTTTGTGATGCAGATATCTCGTTAATAGACCCATTAGCTATTAAAGATGATCGAATAAAAAATATTGCTTTAACGTCTATAACAGATTCAGACCCTCAAGAAAGAAGAAAAGCGATTAAAAAATTAGGGCAATTAAAAGATCCGTCTACATTGGGATTTTTAATATATGCATTTAAGAATGATGAAGATGATGATGTTAGACATGAAGCACTCGAAAGCATTATTTCAATAGGACATTATTTCAGCAAAAATATATTAAATAAAGCTTTAAAAGATAAGAATCCTAAAATTAAGAGAAAAGCCGAAATCGGATTAAAAAAATTAGATAAAATAAGTCCTGCTGAATTTAATTCGGAGAGAAATGAAATTACTGAGAAATCAAAAACAACAAATAATACTCCAAAGAAAAAATCGCAGAAGTCAATTAAAAAGGAAGAATCTATAACGAAAAAGACAGATCTAAAATCTGAAAAGAAAAATGAGATTACTCAAAAGCCAAAATCAAATATTGCTTCTCCTAAAAAAGTATCAAAGTCCAATAAGGAAAAATTATGGACTAAAGAAGATTTATCTAAAAAGACGATAAAACAATTATCAAAGATATTATTGACTTTATTCGCTCAAATAT
>CAZVTX010000057.1:10638-14720 GCA_964629395.1 uncultured archaeon | reverse complement strand
ATTTGTTTAAATTAATCTTTATATAATCTCCTTCTATATTTTCATTCATATATTTAAAAAATAGATAAATATTAAAAATTTAATTAAAAATTAAAAATAAAATAATTGAGTAAGTCATAATTTTAAATGTTTACAATTTATCTAAACTCAATTTTTGTAATTTTTCTGTTGAAATTTCACCAGTTTTTAAATCCCATTGACGATATTTATAATATTCTTCTTTTAATTGTTGAAAATTAGGCGTTTTTCCTGCAGAGCCTCCTTCTTTTTGAGGTTCCAGCAAGATTTTAGGCAATTTATCATCTTCAGGTGTTATGCCCATTTTGAGGTTAAACATTCTTTTAATCATGTAAATTCTTTCAGCCATAATTTTTAATTTTTCAATATCACATTCAATACCAATTCCTGATTCTATTAATTCTGCTATGGTGGAAGGAAGAGGATTAGCAAATTCGCATATAATAAGAGAACTATATAATGCTCTATAATCTTGGGCGCGGGCACTCATTATAGCCATTTCTTCGTCATCTTTATATTTATCAATCAATTTAATTCCGAATTCTTCCAAAGGGATTCCGATTAATATATTAAACATATCACATGATGTGTGGCATGGACCCCTCGGCATTCCTAATCCATATGCTACTGCCATTCCGAAATTTGATCTAAGATCGTGATAAGGTACTTCCATACCATATACAGTAGCAATTTCGTCTTGATCTATTCCGAATTTTTTTCCTACGGCGTTTGAACCTTCAGCAAGAAGGTCTCCAATTCCCTCTCTGAAAGCAATTTTTCTAATGAGTTCAAGGGCTGGTTTAGGATCTCCCCATACAGGTTCAATTCCATCAATATCTTCCGACTTAATTTTTCCTTTGTCGTAAAGGTAATAAAGGAACGCAATGGTACTGCTTCCACTAATAGTATCAATCCCATAATCATTACATAGATAATTAGCCCTTACAATCGCTTCAGGATTATCATTTAAGATAAGCGATCCAAAACCAACTATGGTTTCATATTCGGGAGCTTCAATTTCTCCATCTGTTTTAAATTCACCTTCATTTATTTCGGCTTTTTTAGCACAACCTATAGGACAATTATAACACGGATAACTTTTAGTGAAAATTTTTTCAGAATACGTTGCACCTGAGATATTATATGAATTAGCCCATTCACCGAGAGTCCAATATTTTATAGGTAATTCACCTTGCATATTATACATATCAAGCCCACCAGAAGTACCTAAACTCCCTAACATTTGAGAAGCAAAAGAAGCGGTAATTTGTTCTCTGGCTTTATTTGCAATCTCCTTAAATTTTTCTTCATTTGCGGGTTCAAATTTTCGTTTTGGTCCCCTCACACAGATAGCTTTGAGTTTTTTAGAACCCATAACTGCACCCATACCCGTCCTTCCTGCTGCTTTTTCTTCTGAAGCGATTATTGCATATTTGACCAGATTTTCCCCTGCAGGCCCTATGCACGCAATTCTCGTTAAATTGGAACCAGAACGCTTTTTCAAGATTTCAGAAGTTTCTAAAGTACCCTTACCCCATAAATCAGTAGCATCTTTAATCTCAGTGCTTTCCTCCGTTATATCTATATAAACAGGACTCTCAGAGGCACCATATATAATAATTCCGTCATATCCTGCTTTTTTTAATTCGGGACCGAAAAACCCTCCGCACATCGACTCGCCCCACAATCCCGTTAAGGGAGATTTTGCGCTCACTATAAAGCGACCATTAGTAGGAGCAATAGAGAGACATAAAGGTCCCGTCATAAACATTAAAATATTTTCGGGAGATAAAGGGTCTGTATTTTTACTAATTTTTTCATAAAGAAATCTGCAACAATATCCGGCACCACCAAGAAATTCTTCCGCAATTTTTTCATTTAATGGTTCTTCAGAAATTTCTTTAGTTGTTAAATTAATAGACAAAAGTTTTCCTACAAAACCTTTCAATTTCAATTAAGCTCACTTAAATTAATTTTTTAATTAATTATTTTTATACATCTTGTTAATTAAAATATATCTCTATTTCTTAAGAATTTTTAAAAAAAAGGAGGATTTAATATTAGAAATCAATATCTTTTCCTTCAAAAGCATATTCAAAAAGTTTGCGAAAATCATCTCCGCTTGCAGATCTTGGACTCATAACAGAACTGCTACTTTGAAAGCAGAGATTTATCAAAACATCCATTTTTTCCTCCATTTGTTCTTTTGTTATGCCAGTTTCAGATAATTTTGAAGGAAAACCGACTTCATTTTGTAATTCTTTAATTTTATCTATTACTATTTCCGCCGCTCTCTTATTATCTTCGTCCCAATTAGCCCAACCTAATTGTTTTGCGAATTTTGCTAAAATATTTTTAGTTTCTTCGTCTTCGGGATTATTTAGGCAAAATTGCGTAACATATGGTAAAAAAATACCTACACATCTTCCATGAGGGACGTGAAAAACAGCACCCCAAACATGCCCTAATGTATGTCCGATATGAGCTTGAGAATTTCCAAATCCTAATCCTGCCATAGTTGCTGCTTGATGCATCATATCCCGTGCTTCTTTATTTTTACCGTCCTTATAAGCGATAGGAAGGTATTTAAAGATTAATTCCACAGCTTTAAGACACATTGCATTGCTGAATTCATTCCTCCACATGGCTACAACACCTTCAATTGCATGGGCTAATGCATCAAAACCGGTATCAATAGTTAATCCTGGAGGCATACCGACAGGGAATACAGGATCCACAATAGCATACATAGGAATTAAACCCTTATGTGCCTGTTCATATTTTTTCCATACATTGTCTTCAAATCTAGAGATGACTACTGCCCAAGTTGTCTCTGCTCCCGTTCCAGAAGTAGTAGGAATTGCCACTAATTTTGCTTTTTTTCCGAGATCATATAAATCTTTATTGAAAGGATAGAAATCATCGATTCCATATTGCGGATATTCATACACCGCCCATAGAGATTTTGCCACATCCATTACCGATCCACCACCGATACCAATAATAATATCAGGTTGATATTCCAGACATTTCTCTTTAGCCTTTAGAATGCTTTCTTCTTTAGGATCTGGTTCAACATCATCAAAAACATCCCAAGTTTTTCCGTATTCACTTAATTTATCGGTTAAAATCTTCAAATATCCTAATTTCGTGATAACTTTATCAGTGACAATAAAGCATTTTTGTCCGGAAATATTTTCGAAATAATCTAATGCATCCTCACCGTATATAATTTTCGGACTAAAAAAGAACCACATTTCATAATTCACCCATTTTTATTAATTTCCTCATAAAATAATTTGAATAAAGCTTAAATTTTTTAAATAAAACTAAGTTATATTAGAAAAAAAAATTATTGAAAATTGTGATTATTATGGAAGAGTCCGAAAAAGAAAATTTATACCAAACTTTTAATGCAGTCATCCAAAGTATAATTGCGGAAAAAAAAGAGAACCCGAAATATCGAAAATTGTTTGAAAAATTTGAGGCAAAGGTGAATTTAGGACTACAAATCGAAAAAGACTATTATTTATGGTTAAACTTAATTATTAAAGATGGTAATGTTGAGCTAAACAAGGGTAAGCTCGAAGATGACTATGATTTAATTCTTATGTCAACTCCCGAAGATATGATGTTTTTTTCTAATGGAGAAAATTCAACATTACATATGCTAACTAAAAAAAATAAGTTTGGTGAAAAAAAATTAAGAGTTAAAAAAGGAACCACGGGACGCAATCTTGGAAAACTTCTTAAATTGTCAAAATTATTGGTTTTAGATAAAAAATAAATTTAAAATAATTAAAAACAAAAAAATATTTTTATAAAATCTCATTCAATTAAGTGGTGAAGGGTAATAATTCTAAGAATAATTCCAATAATTCTTGGAGTATTAATGCTTGAGCGATATTTCCTGTAGCCGTAACCTCACCTGATAAATAAGCAGAAGCAGCATCACCACCAAGTAATACATCTGCTGCAGTCTTAATAGAAACTTCAAATTCTAAAATTACATCATCTACTTTTTCTTTGGACCATTTAACGAGGCCATCCTCTTCATCTTTATA
>CAZVTX010000057.1:0-10538 GCA_964629395.1 uncultured archaeon | reverse complement strand
CATCATCTACTTTTTCTTTGGACCATTTAACGAGGCCATCCTCTTCATCTTTATAAATTAGAAACGGACCCGCCTCTTTTACAATCATCTGAACTCTTAAATCCTCATCTTCTATTACATCTCTAGCTTCTTCATTAAGATTTATAAAGGCACAGAAGATATCAAAAAATAGAGGGATATCATTAGGGTCAACATCAGTAGCACCTTCTTCATAGAGTTGATATAATTTTTTCATGGTTGCAGCATCCACAAGTATATCTCTCTCTTCTTTTGTAGCAATACCTAATTTCTCATAAGCATCTTCTAGAATCTCAAGGAATATAATCATCTTTTCAAAATCGCCATCAACTTCCAGATTTCCTGATAAGAATGCTTTCTGAGCATCTAAAAGTCCGGCAGCTATAGAAGCCATCGTTTTTAAGTCAGAAAATAATTGGACATCCGGATCGCTCACTTTTTCTGACTTAAATTCTGCTTTACCGTTATCAACAATAAGAGAGCTTCTTTTTCCATCAATATCAATAGAAATTGAAAGGGATAAATCTTTAATCTTTTCTTTTACATCGGGATCTGTATTTAAATATTCGGCAATTATGTTATAAAATAATTGGATATCTTCCGATGTTGCAGTCTCAGCCCCGTTTTTTTTTATTTCCAATATTCGGCTTACATCGACCATAAAATCACATTTCAATTAGATTGATTATGAAATATACTATAATTGAATTTTCTTCTTAAAAGTATAAAAAGATTTAAAAAAAATCAAATGAAAAAAAATTATTCTAAACTTTTTAATCTTAATTCAGCTACAACATCGGTTAGAATTTTAAGCATTTCTTCAAGTTCATTAAGCGTTATTTCGCCCATATGACCAATTCTAAATGTTTTATTTGCAAGAGTACCATATCCGTTAACGATTCTATAGCCTTTTTCTAACATTTTACGGATCATCTCTCCAAAATCTAAGTTAAATGAATTTTTAATAGTTGATACCGTATTTGATGCATATTTTTCTTCCGGAAACATTTCCATCATTATATCTCTTGCCCAAATTCTTGTCCTTTTACCTAATTGCTCATGGCGCTTAAACCGATTATCCAATCCTTCTTCTTTTAAGATATAATCTAATTGTGTAACTAAGCCCCTGATTTGGGGGATTGGAGGTGTAGTAGGTGTCTGATTATTTTTATTTTTCTTTGAAAGCAAAAGAAAGTCTAAATAAAAGCCCCGATTTTTAACATTTTTAGCCTTTTCTAATGCATCATTTGATATCGAGCATACTGCCAAACCCGGAGGTAAAGCAAAACATTTTTGTACAGAAGCCAGGCAAACATCAATATTTAATTTATCAACTTCTATTTTTACTCCGGCCATAGATGAGGTGGCATCAATACAGACTAATAAACCGTTATCTTTTAAGATCGGAACAATCTCTTCGATTGGATTATATACTCCCGTAGAAGTTTCATTTGATTGCAGAAAAGCAACAGAATATTTATCTCTATTTAATACTTCCTCTAAAAAATCTGGCGTAATAGCTTTACCCCATTCTACACTTTCTTTTATGGCATTTTTACCGTTTGCAATTGCCAGATCGTACCAACGATCGCCGAATGCACCAATAGAGAGAAAAAGTCCTTTATCTTCTTTTTCTAATAGATTTCTAACACACGCTTCCATTATTCCGGTTGCGCTTGTGGTAAAGATCTGACATTCATTTTTTGTATATAATAATTTTTGTAAACCTTCAATTGCAAGTGCATGCATTTCTTCATAAAATTTTGATCTATGAGTATCATTGGGAAAGGACAATACCTTTAAAACTCTCTCCGGGACTTTTACCGGTCCGGGCGTAAATAATTTTAATTTAGTTCCTTTTTTTATATCAAAATGATCATAAGACATCTTAAATCAAAAAATAAAATTTAAGATTTCATAAATAGTTTATACAATTATTTTATATATCATTTTGAAAAAATAGATAATGAAAAAAGCAAATTTGTTCAAATTCTTCTATGAATTTTTCCATTTTCAAACATAAATTCATAGATCGTTTCAAAAATTTGTTTATTATTTTTAAGCTGATAAAGAACTACTATTATATGATTGGAATTTTCTTCGATTTTTAATGTAATAAAAGATGGAATCCCGCTTGCTACAAATGACCATGCCCCCGTACAACTTCCTGGATTTAGCAATAATGTTCCATTTTCCGTCAAATGAATTTCCTCGTGATGAGTGTGCCCAGATATTAATATATGATAACCTCTTTCAGCAGCAAGCAATTCTAATTGAGCATGATCGCCTCTGGGACTTATTTGAGCACCATGTGTTAATCCGATTATTAAATCATTTCCATCTTTTAGTTTAAGTTTTAATTTTTGATATAAAGGAGCATCTCTATTACCATCAAAATAATCCATATTACCAATTACAATAAATACATTTTTTTTAGTCCTATTATTTAGGAATTCTAATATTTGAGGTGCTTTTACCAAATCTCCTGTAAAGAAGGTATAGTCAAATAATTCTTTATTAGTTAATTCAATTATTTTATTTTTAATTAACTCAGGAATGTCTTTAGCTCTTCTGGGAACATGACTATCTCCGATTACGCACGCTCTCATATTTTTAATTAATTCTTTTTGTTATTTATTTTTACTTTTTTTAATATATTTTTCATATTCTTTTTTTACGAATTCATATAGTTCATTTGCTTTTTTATTTTTCTCGAAATGGTCTCTAATGGGTTTAAGCAACTGGTTAAGATATTTAACGACAGCTGGCTTGAGATCGGGAGGGTTTAATTTTCCTTCGGCATAATCTTTTTCAAGTTCATTATAATTGTTGTATTCGACATCTCCGCCGTATTTTTCGGGTCTTTCTATATAAAAGTTATCAATTAGTTCAAAAATAATATATTTACAATACTCTAAAATCGGGTTTTCTTGAACTTGTTTTGGAGGACAAAATGCTTTATTTATTTTTCGTTTAATATCCTCGGGAGTATCTAACATGAATACTGCCGAATCTGGATTAGATTTTGACATTTTTAATTGGATTGCCCTATCAACTCCGCTTAGATTTGATGATGGAGGTTTTGTTAAACCCATTAGCATATGATGGTGTATCGAAATTGGTTTAGGTCTTTTGAATATATGAGCTACCTCTCTTGCAAGCATATTAACTTTTCTTTGATCTAACCCTAATTGGCATATATCTACATTTAAATAAAAAATATCTGCAGCTTGCATGAGAGGATAAAGAATTTGAGAAGCATATAACTTTTCAGATTCACTTCGACCCATTATTTGGGTACATCTTTTAACACGCTTTAGAGTAGTATTAATACCTATTTTTAAAACATATTCCCAATATTTTGGATCTTTTACCACATCAGAAGCATAAATAAACTCAACATTTTTTAAATCCATATTGCAAGCTTTCCAAACTTCTTTAAAATAATCTCCGACTCTCTTAATAATTTCCAAGTCTCCGCCAAACTTTTGATTTGCTGCTGCATGCCAATCTGCTATTAACATTTTAAATTTTATACCACATTTAGTTATTTTATTAATATTTATGGCTCTAAGTAAGCCTTGGGCTATATGTATATTTCCGGAAGGTTCAAATCCGTCATAAGCAATAATTTCTTTTCCATGTTCAATTTTCCACTGCATCATATCTTTTAATTCATCAATTTCAATAATTTCTTCGCCTACTTCTCGTAAAAGTGAGATCTTTTCCTCCAAAGTTAGACTCATATAATCAACTTTAAATAATTGAATAATTATAATAGAAATAATATATGTTAAGATAAAATATTTATTATTTTTGGATTTAAATTTTAAAATTAAAAGAAGAATTATTTAGAATTCAAATCTTTTATTCATTTTTCTTACTTTTTATTACTGCTTGAGCTGCTGCGATTCGGGCTACGGGAATTCTGAAAGGAGAACAAGATACATAATCAATATTTATTTTATGAGCAAATTCGATTGATTTTGGTTCGCCACCATGTTCACCACATATACCGCATTTTAGATTAGGTCTTGTCTTTCTACCTGCATCAATAGCCATCTTCATTAATTTTCCAACACCTTTTTGGTCTAAAATTTCAAAAGGATTTTCCGATAAAATTCCTTTATTCAAATAAATCGGTAAAAATTTTCCTTCTGCATCATCCCGGGAAAAACCGTATGTCATTTGCGTTAGATCGTTAGTTCCAAAAGAAAAGAATTCGGCTTCTTCTGCAATTTCATCGGCAGTGAGAGCTGCTCTGGGAATTTCAATCATAGTCCCAAATTTATATTTTAAATCTACACCGTAACTTTCAATTACTTCTTTAGCTACCTTTTGAAGCTGACTTTTAACTAATTTTAATTCAGAAATCATTCCTATAAGAGGTATCATAACTTCCGGAATTACATCAATTCCTTCTTGTTTTAGTTCACATGCAGCTTGAAAAATTGCTTTTACCTGCATTTCATTTATTTCAGGCCATACAATCCCTAATCTACATCCTCTTAAACCCATCATAGGATTTTCTTCAGATAATGACCTAATTAAACTTATTACCTTATTTTTCTTTGCAATTTCCTTATCAAGAGGAGAAATATTTAATAGTGAACGTGATAATGCATTTGTCATTTTTAGTTCTTGGTTTTCTAATAATACAGTTGATAATTCGGGTAAAAATTCATGTAATGGTGGATCTAATAACCTAATAGTTACGGGTTTTCCCTCCATTATTTTAAAAATTTCATAAAAATCACCTTTTTGCATTGGTAAAATTTTATCTAAAGCTTCTTGACGCTCTTCTTTAGTTCTTGCCATAATCATAGCCTGAACAACTGGTAAACGTTCTTGAGCCATAAACATATGTTCCGTTCTGCATAGCCCTATTCCTTCGGCACCAAATTCTAATGCCTTCTGAGCATCAGCAGGAGTATCTGCATTGGCCCGAACTCCGAGTTTCTTTACTTCATTGCACATTTCTAAGAGTTCAAGAAATTCTCCTTTTAATTTAGGTTCAATCAATGGTACTTTACCCTCAATTACCCGACCTGTAGTTCCATCGATGGTTATCCAATCACCTTCCCTTATAACAATATCTCCAACTCTAAATTCTCTGTTTTCCTCATCAATTTCTATATCTTGAGCCCCTACTACTGCCGGTTTTCCCATGCCTCTGGCAACTACAGCTGCATGTGAAGTTTTACCGCCAAATTGAGTTAATACACCTGCAGAAGCATAGATTCCATGCACATCATCAGGTTTTGTTTGAGGCCTTACCAAAATAATATCTTTTTGTCCTTGACTTGCAAGTTCTTCTGCTGTATCGGCATCGAAAATAGCTATACCGGATACAGCTCCAGGTGAAGCATTAATTCCATGTGCGAGAACATGAACAATAGCATTTTCATCTATGCTTTTAAAGAGTAATTTTGATACTTTTTTAGGGTCAACCCGCATAATAGCCTCTTCCTTAGTAATAAGCCCTTCTTTATACATGTCAACAGCGATTTTCACTGCTGCTGAAGGTGTCCTTTTTCCATTTCGGGTTTGTAAAATATAGAGTCTTCCATCTTCAATCGTAAATTCGATATCTTGCATATCTTTATAATGTCGTTCCAATTTCTCTAAAGTATCTAAAAGTTCAAAATAGATTTCTGGAAATTCTTCTTTCATGTCATCCAATTTCTTAGGAGTTCGTATACCCGCAACGACATCCTCTCCTTGAGCATTAGGTAAATATTCACCAAATCTTCTTTTTTCTCCTGTTGATGGATCCCTCGAGAATGCAACACCTGTAGCAGAATTCCATCCTTTATTCCCGAAAACCATCGTTTGAATATTAACGGCAGTTCCAAGATCAGGAATATTATTTATTTTTCTATAAGTTATTGCCCTTTTATTATTCCAAGATTTAAATACCGCTTCAATCGCTAAAAATAATTGATCAAATGGGTCTTGCGGAAATGATTCTTTTATTTCTTTCTCATATAATGCCTTATAATCAGCAATTATTTTCTGTAATTCATTTACTCCTAAATCCGTATCTTGAGCATTACGCCCAATTAATCTTTTATATTTGTTTAAAATTCTTTCAAATTTCTCGTCTCTAATACCCATTACTACATCTCCAAACATCTGAATAAATCGCCTATATGAATCATAGGCAAAACGAGGATTATCAGTTTGAGCTGCTAAACCCACTACTGATTTATCATTTAAACCTAAATTGAGAACTGTGTCCATCATACCGGGCATAGAGATAGGAGCACCACTTCTGACGCTCACTAAAAGCGGGTTATTTTCATCACCAAATTTTTTACCTGTTTTTTTTTCTAATTCTTCTATATGTTTTAAAACATCGGGTTTAATTTCTTCCATTAATCCTTTCGGATCTTCAAAATATCTTTTACATGCTTCAGTAGTAATTGTAAATCCAGGAGGGATATTTAGACCGAGATTTGTCATTTCGGCTAAATTTGCTCCTTTACCACCCAGTAAATCCTTTAAATCCTTGTTACCCTCTTCAAAATTATAGATATACTTTTTCTTTTTGGTCTCTGACATTTTAATAACCTTAAATTCATGAGCTATTGTCTGTAAATTTAATAAATTAAAAACAATCTTTTAGATTTATAATTTTTTTGCTTATTTTCTAAGTATGATTTAATTAAATTCTACTTAAGAAATAAAATTTTCTATTATTAATTGCTAGAATATTTCTAATAAATCCCAAACTCCATTAATAATGAAATCCGGTTTAATATCACTTTTTTCTATCATTTCAAATGTAGTTTCACCAGACAATACGCAACACGTGGTTATTCCTGCGTTTAAACCCATTTTGATATCTGTATACAATCGATCTCCGAAAATTACTGCATCTTTAGGATTCAAATTGATTGTTCTTAATTTAAATAAAATCATTTCTTTATTAGGTTTTCCAAAAATTTTAGGCCATCTTCCTGTAGTCTTATAAAGTAATGAGGCAATACTTCCGGCATCAGGAATATATCCATCTTCAGTTGGACATTTATCATCGGGATGAGTTGCAATATAAGGTAAGCCTTTTAATAAAAATTTTGAAGCTTTAACTAATCTTTTATATGTTAATTCTTGATCAAATGCTAAAACAAGGATTTCAGGTTCGGATTCTGTTAGCTCAAAATCGTTTTCTTCAAATTCTTTTTTTAATGAAGTTGTTCCTAATAAGAATATTTTTTTAAAATTATTTCTTTTTAAATAATCTATTGTTGGATGCTGAGAGAGAATTATATTTTCAATTGAAATATTTATTCCAAATTTTTTTAACTTTAAAAGATAATCTTTCGTGGATTTACTTGAATTATTTGAAAGAAAAAAGTAATATATATTGAGATTTTTTAATATTGATAACAATTTTTGGACATTATTAAACAATTTATTTCCTAAATAGATTGTACCATCTAAATCGAAAAAAAAAGCTTTCTTTTTTCTTAAGCAAGTTATATCTTTTTGGTTTTCGGTCATTTTAATGTTTAAATTTTAAAATAAAAAAAAGAAAATTTACATCTAATAAAATTCGGTTTCTATCATTGTTGTAGAATTTACTAATTCTTGTGCTGCTTTAGTTGCTCTCATTACTTTTGCCATATTGCCGATCAATTTAAATTTTCCTGCCATTAATCCTTGAATAGGGTCTAATTCCTTTTTTAATACTTTTACCCAATTATCATATTTCCCGGAAAATACAAATTCAGCGCCTACTTTTTCGCCTTCTTTTAGTGGTCTTGGTGGAGAATTTGGCGGTAATACATCAAATTCTTCATCATCGGCTAATTTCTTAACACCCGTGCATTCTCCATGATATAATCCGATAAACATTCGGATTTCATGATCTAATGGGCCACTTGGTTCAACGATAAAAATGAAATCACCTTCCCACCAAGAAGCAGCTTCTTTATAATTAGGATTATTATTTAATGCTTCTTTATAAGCGTCTAACCATTCTTGGGTTCCGAATTTAGGCATTTTAATTTCACTCTCCTAAAAATTATGCTTTTTGAGATTTATTAATCTAATAAAAATAAGAATATAAATTAAATAAATAATTTTATCAAAAAGATTTTTAAAATAATTTTAAAATTAGATTCCAATTCCGATAGTATTTCCTATTCCTGCAACAATTACTTTAGAACCTTTCTCGGTTGTTTTTCTAATAGCATTTTTTACCCTTTCAACAATTTTTACAACGCTTTGGCTAATTGGCCTCTTCATAACGCAAATGGCATCTTCAAGAGATTGTCTACAAATTAACGCATCGATTGGAATCTTTTCCTGGGTTGAAGATTCTTCAATATAAGATTTTTCAACACCAATACCACCGATTGCTGCTCCAACGCCAATTGCGATTGAGCCTGTTTTATCGCCGCTCAATTTTAACCCTGCATCAATCATTATAATCTTTGATACATCTTTTTTATGTTTTTCAATCAACATTTTTATGGCTTTTCCTGGTTTACCTACCGTGCCTCCAGGGCCTTTTGCCCTAACAACATATACAGTTCTTCCCTCGAAATCTACTTCCTGAACAATTGTATCCTTAACTAATTCTTCGGTTTTAACATCACCATTAGAGACATCTCTAACAAATCTTCCTGCGACCATTGGACCTAAAGCATCTCCAATAGGAGCACCCTCTGCAAACGCCTTTGCAGCATAAAAATAAGCTTTAGCAAGCCCTAATATGATACTCAATTGCATAGAAATTTGTAATAATAAAATCATCGATTTTGATTTTTTGCCGAGAATTAAAAAATGTTTAACGAGTCTATAAATAAAATTTACGGCCATTGTGGCCTCTAATAAATTTTCTAAACACTGCCTCCTTACATCATCACCTTGCGGAGCCAGTTTTTTAACTTCCTCTCTAAACCGATCATCTCTTAATTCAATAATATGATCATATTTAGGTATTATTCCGAAAGGATCTAAATCAACGGGAGGTATAGCAACAAAAGTCATAAAATCCTCTAATTTAAGAAGTAGATCCTTTTCGGGCATTTTTTTATCGGCAACCTCTTTAAAATTATGTAATAGAATATTCTTACACTCATCATCCCATTTTTTTAGTTTATGAAGGGCCTCTTCAATTTCTTTTGCCGCTTTCCATGCCTGAATTTTTTGGCCGTAAAACATTGAGATAAAAATTAGCAAGAAAAACATTAAATTTAATATAATAGCGATTGGATCGGTACTATTTTGTTGACCAAGTTGAAATATAATAAACATAATATTTTTTCATCAATTTTATTAAGAGATACTTAAATTCTTTATTATATTTAATAAAAAAACTTATTTATTCTTTTTTATTACAAAAGATAATAACGTAAAAAACGATTTCTTTTTATGATTGAAGAAGAAGATGATGAAGACGTTTTAAAAAAAGGTGTTTCCCTAAAGAGTGTATTAAAAAATCTCTTAGTTCTATTTTTAATCATATTAGGATTATTAATAATTTACATCGGTACGGGAGCAGATCAAATTACAAATTTTATTTTTGGATTTTCGATATTATGCTTTGCAACGACTCTACTTCAATATCAAAAAGAGCCAAAAGAACCATTAAGGCAAACGCTAACCATTTTAATTTGCGGTATTTGCGGTTTAACTAAAGTCAGGAATTTTCAACAAGGTGATTTTGTTTTTAAAAAAAGTGATGTTTGTGAAAAATGTAAGACATCTATGGAAATAAAACAAATTTATTCTGTAAAGCTAAAAAAGCCAACAGAATCGATGTTAAAAGAAAAAACCGAAAAAAAAGAATGAGTATCTTTAAAAATAACTATAATTCTTCAATAAGGGAATAAAATGTTAAAATTAGTAGGACTTGGAGGAACATTTGATCATTTACATGAGGGACATAAATTTTTAATTAAAACGGCTTTAAATATTTCTAAAAAAGTTGTAATCGGATTAGCAACCGAGTCTTTATTAAGGAATAAAAAATATCGCAATAAGATTGAAAGTTATAATATCAGAAAGCAAAATTTAGAGAAATTTATTTCAGAATTTACGGATTTAAATAGAGTTGAAATTATTAAATTGGATGATCCTTTAGGACCTCCTGCAATTGATCCGAAATATGAAGGACTCGTTGTGAGCAGTGAAACTTATCAAGGAGCTTTAAAAATAAATGAGATTCGGGAATCAAGGGGGTTAAAACCTTTAATAATTATTGTCATCCCGATGATAAAAGATAAGGATAATAGGAAAATAAGTTCTACATCCATTCGGGAAAAATTAAATTAAGATTTTAAATTCGAAAATTTTTTTAGAAATCTAAAACTCAGATAATAAATTGTTATAGATTTGTAAGTATTATTATGCAATTTATTCTTCATAAAAACACCGGAGCGAAGAGTTTAGAAATTAAGATGAGACATATAGTATTCTTTCGCTTCTTTAATCGGCCAAGGGAATAACCTTATATATTTAAATGTTGTTCCCTTGGCTGCGGAAATATAATCCAATCATAATAATAA
>CAZVTX010000056.1:5017-14993 GCA_964629395.1 uncultured archaeon | reverse complement strand
GAGCTAAACGATTTAAATAAGAACATTTAGTTAAAATTTTCATGGGGTCATCATTAGCATCTAAAGCAACTCCAAAAACTTTTATAGAATTTTCCAAATAGCAACCCTAATACTTTTTATTCCGAATATCTCTGAAATTTAAAATAAAAAATATTAAAATAATTTAAATTCAAGAAATCTAATTTTTTATATTATTTGTTTATATCAACATTTAAAATTTCAATTTCAAGTTTGTCTAAAATCTCAACTATATCAAGAACCTCAAAACCAAAATTATATTTGTTATTAGCATCACTAAGGTTAGTTTTACAAAATGGACATGTTGACGATACTATTTTTGCATTTGTTTCTTTAGCTTCTTTTAGTCTTTCTTGTGATATTTCAACAGCCCAATCAGGATAACCTATTTTAACACCTCCCCCTGCTCCGCAACACCATGAATGATTTCTATTTCGCCTCATTTCTACCAAAGTTATACCAGGAATAGATTTTAATATCTCTCGCGGAATTTCATAAATTCCCATATGTCTCCCGAGATGACAAGGGTCATGGTATGTAATGATTTCATTGAATTTTGATTTTATTTTTATCTTTCCTTCATCTAAAAGTTGTTTGATAACTTCGCTGGTATGAAAAACTTCAAAACCTAAATCATTTCCGTATTTTTTATAATCTTTTAAAAGAGTTCGATAACAACCGGCACATGAAGTTATTACCTTCGATGCTCCAGCATTTTTAATTGCCTCTATATTATATTTCATAAAATCGGGAGCGATATCGATTTGGCCTGTACGCAGCATTGGGCTTGTGCAACAATGTTCATCAATTAGAGTAAAATTAAGCCCTACTTTTTTAAGTAATCTTAATGTAGCATCTCTAATACTTTGTTGACGATAATTACTTGTACATCCGATAAAATATACCCATTCTGCTTTATCGGGAAGATTATATTTTTCTTTTAATTCTTTATTATCAGAATTTTTTTCCCCATAAGGATTATACATCTCCGGATTAGATGTTCTCTCGACTAATTTATCTTGATTTGGACCTGGTCCAATATGTTTAACTGTTAATTCTCTTAGAGCTTCAATAATATCAACTATATAATCTTGATGAGGTGCTTGACAACTATCCATACAAGCTCCACATGTAGGACAGGCAAATATAGGATCTTTAAGATCCTCTGTCCATTTTAATTCTCCAGTCAGCAAACCCCGCGCAATTCTTATACGTCCTGAAGCCCAATAGGATTCAAAAAGGAACTTTTCTCCCGAAGGACAACTTGGCTCAAAATTTTTAAAACCCATTTTACAAGTACTGCATTTAATACAATAATCAAAAGCCATATCCAAAAATTTTGCACCCATTAATTTCGATGTATCTTCTACAAGTTTTAATTGAGACATTATTCAATATTCCACCTCCCTGGATTGAATATATTATTTGGATCCATACAACTTTTTATTTTTTCAAACAATTTAATCCAACCTGAATTTATTTTCTTTCTCATTTTCTCAGTTAGCCAAGATGGTGTTTTATAAGGTATACAACCTTCATCTATACAAACTTCGGCAATTTCTTCCATTATTTCATGGATTTTTTCTTCTTCTTTGAATTTATTATAAACTACAATTGGTCGAAATACACCATAATGGGAGTATTTCATTGACTTGCCATATAAAATTGGGCTTTTATAATTGTGTTTTTCGAAAATTTCGCTAACTTTTTCAAGTAAAATTTCAAATTTTTCTAAGGATGCATAACTTCCAAACCAAGTTAAACCACTTTTAGAGACGGCAGGTAAAACTACATCTGGTAAATCATAAGCACACTTTAGTCTAAGATCAAATAATTTTACAAACTTATCCAAGTCTGCTAATATTATTTTTCTACCTTGTTCATTTAATTTTTCGATAATTTCTTTGAGATATCGAACTTTAGCATTAAATAGGTATTCTGTTTTTGCAGACATCGGCATTAATGCTACAAATCTGGGTTCTTCAGGAAATATTTCAGGATTCTCTACCTCCACCGTTAATTTAATAGCTTGAGTTCCGAATAATGAAATATCATTCACCGTTTCAGAACGTCCCACTTCACGCAACACTTCAGCAATATCTTCAAAATCAAAGCAAATAGCCAGCCATACTTTTTCATAAGGATCCTTTGGCCATAATTGAATGGCACATTTAGTTACTAAACCAGTCATTCCTTGCCAATTAACGAATAGGCCCATTAAATCAGGCATTGGATATCTGCACCACCAACTATCTGGGTCGGCTTCCTTTTCACCGTAAAAACATGAACCAATTCTTGCGATGGTACCATCATGAAGTATAACTTCAATACCATTGATAGAATCACCCATTGAGCCTATCTTTCCGGATAAATTATTCATTCCACATAAAAGAGCATTACCAACTACACCTGCATAAGGAGGTGCAAAAGGATAACTATATCTTAAATTAGGATAATTATCATCTAAATATTTCTTTAATTGACCAAAAGTAACTCCGGGCTCCAAAATTGCATACATCAATTTCTCATTAACATGAAGAATGCGGTTCATTTTTTTTCCAAAATCTACGATAATTCCGCCTTTTTCCGGGATGGTTAAACCACCCACGTTATTTCCGGTAATATAAGGAACAATTGGGATAAGATTTTTATCGCAAAACTTAACTAATTCAACAAGTTGATTTATATTCTCCGGGATCACGATAAAATCAGGCATATGTCCCTTGCATTCAGTCATATCGTAAGAGTAGGGATATAAATCCGGAACTTTATCGCTCACATTTTCTTTACCGAAAATTTCTTCTAATTTTTTCTTTACTTCCTCCTTACTAATATTCTCAAATATATTTCTTCCTTTAGTTTCCGTCATTTTAATTACCTCCATTTAGTCATTTTTTCTATATCTAAATAAGAATTACATGGATCTGCAGCAACCATACTGATTGATTTCAGAAATATTTTCATAAATCTTAATAACGTTCCAATTTTGTAGATGCCCTTAATACGGACTTTTCCTCTTAACGTAGCTGCAATTGCACCAATCTCACCGTAAGCAATATCTAACATTGTATCTAAATTCATTTTTATTTTAAGGTTTGCCTTCTTATCCTCGCCTCTCTCGAATCTTATTTCATCTCCTTGAAAGATTATTGTAACCGGATAAAACTCCGAAATATGAACGACAATTTTTTTATTCCAATCTTTTACCAGGTTATAAAATTCATTATCTTTTCTATAATTTAAAATATTGTAGATAGCTAAAGAAAGTAAATCATTAGGTTTTTCAATATTTAACATTTTTAGCCTCTCTTAAATTAAATAATTATTTATTATAATTTTGTTGCTAAAATTATTTAAATTTATAATGAGTAAAATAAATTAAAATAAATTTAAATTCACAATGGCTTACATTAATAATTCTAAGAAAGTTTTATTTCCTATTTTATATTTTTTATCAAATTTATCATCTCTTACTTTTACCAATCTTATTGCTTTATTTGGACAAGTAACTGCGCAAACTCCGCATCCAATGCAATAATCTGCATTTATATACATATATTCATCGGATTTATCTTCTTTATTTGGAAAATGATGATAAATCGCACCCATTGGACATTTTTGCAGACATAATTCGCATTTTGTGCATAATTCGTTAATAAATCGAGGATTATAATTGCTCGCAACAGTGCCTACTTTTTTATGTTCTCTTGCACTAATTAATGCCCCGCAATGGCAACTACAACAATTACATATAACCATCCCGGACTCGGCACTATTATCTGCAACGCAATTATGAACTAATCCTGCTTTTTCTGTTTTTTTAATGAATTCTATAGCTTCATCTTTAGTCAAAGCCTTTGCACCACCTCTAATAGCAAGTTGGGCAACAGAGCCCGTTAAGAAACATCCTAATTCAGAGGAAGCTAATTTACATGGTTCTCCTGTTAATTCACCAATTAAACGACATTGGCATGGTACTACCGCAAAAACATCGTTATTATTAATCAATTCTTCTATAAATTCATATGAGAGCATTTTTTGCTCCACATCGAAAGATTCATTTACTTCTATCAACTTTTCTTTTGCTTCAAGAGGTAACCTCGGTCGGAAAAGCTTAAAATCAGACTCAACATATATAGAGGGAAGAAAATTCTTAAATAAATAACGATAAATTTTGGCTACTTTCACTAAATTTTCTTTAGAGTCTCTTCTTGCAATAAAATATTGTTCAAAAATGCCCGGAACAAGAGGCAATAAAGTATATTTGGTTCCAATTCTCGTAATCGTTCTTTTTTTAAGAGGATTTTTTAAAATTTCTTTTAATTCATTTTTTGAAAGACCCGTTCTTTCGGATAATTCTTTTAAAGAGGTTAATTGGTCACAAGGATTAAAATGAGATAATATTTCTGCTTCTTTCTCATTCCATAGAATTCTTAAAAGTTCATCAACTTTTTTATGCTTAGGTGCAAAGATTGGGCCTAATGTTAATTTTTGCCTTATTTTTTCATAAACATCATCAGCACTCATAAGATAAATAAATTTCTTAATTATAAAAACTTTTAAATAAATGATACAATGTGGATGTTCTAAAAAATATTAATTCGATACGAAACTTTATCGAAGATTTAAAAATTAAGGGTTATAATATCAGATTTTATAAGAGAAGAGATAATCCTAAAAAATTTTTTAAAAAATTAGGAATTGGTGTGAAATTAGAAACATATAAGGAAATAATTTTAGAGGAAGAGGCTTTAAGAGAATTGGGGGGGCCCAATAGGCAATCCTTTTCACTAGTATTTCCAATATTAGAAGATCAATTACTAAAAGATGGAAATATTGTTTTAATTGGTAAAGAACTTAACGAAATCGAAGAAAAGCAAGTAGATTTTGGGTTATTAGTGTTATTGGAAATTAAAAAAATTTCCGAAAAAGATTTTAATAACCTCAAACATTTAAATTTTTTATCGAATGGAATAGAGGGATTTATGATTCGCTCTGTTCCAAGAAAATTTTGGTGTAGAATTAATAATACTAAGGGGAAAAAATTTTCATTCGAATTTTTAGCCAATGCAATTATGTATTTGTATTTTCAAAAATTTGGAGAAATAATTAAATCAATAGAAATAGTAATTATAAATTCGAATGAAAATTTAATAAAAAAATTTAGTGAATTAACCAAAAATATTCAAGAATTCTATGATTCTCAATGGGAAAAAAAAATATTGAACTGGAAAAAACGATATGACTGTGATTATGATTGGGAATGTGAAGAATGTCCTTATAATGAAACTTGTGAAGACGTAAGAGAGGTATTAGAAGAAAGAAGTAAATTTAGCAATTAAAAAATTAAAAAATTATAAATAATAAATTTAAAAATGGAGCAAAAACCTTTAATTATTGCAATTACCGGAAAAGGAGGCACCGGAAAAACCGCAATTACGTCAATTTTAGCAAAAATTATATCAGAATCCTATAATTATAAAATGCTCCTTATTGATGCTGATCCTACACATCCTCACTTATCAAATATGGTAAAACTTAAACCTAAAAAAACTCTTGAACAAATAAGAATAGAATCCATTAAAAAGGCACATAATAAAAAAAATAATGCTAAAAGTCTTGCCGAAAAAATAGATTTTGATGTTTATGAAGGCCTTGCAGAGAGTAAACGATTCTGCTTGTTTTCTATAGGACAACCGGAGGGTCCTGGCTGTTTCTGTCCTTCGAATACACTACTCAGAAAGGTAATTGAATCAATTTCAAGAGATTTTGATATTGTTTTAATAGATTGCGAGGCAGGATTAGAGCAAATTAACAGAATGGTTATTAAGAAAGTGGATTACATTATTATAATTACAGATGTATCATTGAGGAGTGTTGAAACAGCAGCATCAATAAAAAAAAATGCCCGAAAATTTACTAATTATAAAAAAATTGGAGCAATTATTAATAAAGCCAGAGGAAATATAGATCCGATTTTAATAAAGTTAAAATCCTTAGAGATACCGTTATTAGGTATCGTTCCCGAAGATAAAGAAATAATTGAAATGGATTTAAATGGATCACCTCTAATTGATATATCTAAAAATTCTATTTCTTATAAAACATTGAAAAAAATTGCTAAGAAATTATTTGAATCTTAGTAGATAAAAATTATTGGTTATTAAGCATGTAAAAAAAACATTAGCGCTTTCTATAGATTATTAAAAATGAGAGAGAATCTTTTTATTAATGCAATGACGGATTTATAATAAAAGATAATTTAAAATGACAATTGAATATTCGTTAATTTTTTATAACAATAACAACAATAAAGTTGAATATACGGGCTCATCCAAATTTTTATTAAAGTATCTTCTGGAAATTTAGAGATATTGGCAGAGTAAAATTCATAATAATAAAGAGGTCTATTGCATTTAAAACATTTTCTAATAATTTTCTCTTGAGGTAAAATACGCGGCTCTTTAATTCTATTTTTTAGATCATTATTGTAATCAATAAAATCTTCTTCACTAATTAAATTTTTAAAGTACATTCCTAAAACTACTGATGATTCAAATAATAACTCTATATTATCGTTAGAGCGGGCAGAAACCTCAAAAAAATCATGAAAATTATACTTCTGGCAAAGATCTATTAACATTTCACGTATTAAATACCTTCCTACATGTAAATCAACTTTAGATGCCGCAAGAATTATCTGTTCACGTTTCAATTCTGCATTTTCTGCAAGTTGAAGATAAAAATTAAAGATCTCCTCTGTAAAAGTCATATGTCTTGTTATATCGCAAACTAGAATCATCGAATTTGCCCCTTTATAGCAAATATCTTTTAAAACATTAAATCTACTAATGCCTACAAAATCCCAAAATTGAGCATAAACTTCTTTATCAAACAATTCATATTTTTTAACAAAAAAATCTAAGCCTATTGTCATTGGTGTTGAACTATCAAAAGTTCCCTCTATTAATCTTTTTAACATTGTAGTTTTACCCACACCACCAAGACCGTCCACGATAATTTTTATGATCTCCTTGATGATTAACGCCTCTGGTTATTTAATAAATAGAAATAAAAATGATTTTCTTCTAAACTTTGTATAAAATTAGTAAATTTAAATCTAGCGAAAAAGGTTAAAATTTTGGTCTTAATGTTTATGAAATTTAGTATGACCTCCGGCAATTAAAAAATAGCTCCTTTTCTCGGACAGATTAGTCAGAATTGCAGTTTTTCTCTCGGGAATATATAATAATTCTCCAGATTCCAAAATTTCTTCTTTGTCATCGAGTTGGATTTTAATTTTTCCCTCTCTGATATAAACAATTTCTTCATGTCCCCGGCCAGGACTGATTTTTCGTCCGGATTCATTAGATTCTAAAAATCCCTCTCCTAAATAGACATCAACGATATTCTTATTTAATTTCGCACCGTAATAAAATTCCTTCTTTTTTGACTCCAAACAATTTTTTCTTAAATTAAATTTCATAGTTTTTTTAACAATTAATTTCTTAAATATTTTTAATTTAGTCCACAATTTAATTTATTATGAAAAAAGAATTTCCCATTTTAGAATTTGATAATGAAAAAACAGCTATAATTAATCCTTGGGATTGGGTTAAGCCTATAGACGCTCCCGAGCATTGCGTAATTATTTTTTTTAAAGAGGTTATTGATAAACTTGTAAAAGAAGGAAAAGCGAAAAAGATTGCCGAGGAAAAAACAGAATTAGGGACGCATCCGATATATTTGGTTAAATATCAAGGAAGAGAATTTATCACATATCTTTCAGGTGTAACTGCTCCATTCGCAGCTGCATTATTAGAATTTGTTATTCAATTAGGATGTAAAAAATTTATTGTTTGCGGGAGTGCAGGTTCGTTAGATAAGTCGTGTACAGCACATATTATAGTTCCAAAATCAGCGATTCGTGATGAAGGTGTTTCATATCATTATATTCCGCCAAGCAGGGAAGTAGAGGCAGACCCAGAAATGACTTCAGCTTTAATTAGAACATTAGATACCTATAATATTCAATATTTAATATCCAAAACTTGGACAACCAGTGCTATTTATCGGGAAACACCTCAAAAAATTAAACTTCGCAAAGAAGAAGGGTGTTTAACAGTCGAAATGGAGGCTGCGGCTTTATTTGCAGTTGCAAAATTTAGGGGCGTAAAAATTGCACAACTTTTATATATAAGTGACGATATTAGCGGAGAAGAATGGGATAAAATGAATATTGGAAAGAATATTCCGATAAGAGAGAAAATATTCTGGCTTGCCATGGAAGCTTGCCTAAAGACATAAAAAAAAATAATTATAAAAATTTAGGGAAAAATGCCCCGTAATTCGACGGCTTTAGCAACTCTTTCTACTGCCTTAACATAGGCAGCCGTCCTTAGAGGGATATTGCGTTCTTTATGGATATGATATACATCTTCAAAAGCTTCAAGAATAATTCGTTTCAATTCATCATATATTCGATCTAATTTCCAAAAATATGATTGTATATCTTGTATATATTCAAAATAGGAAACACAAACTCCACCGCTATTTGCAAGAATATCCGGAACAATAATTATTCCTTTTTCATTTAAGATTTTATCCGCTTCCGGCGTTGTTGGTCCATTTGCACCTTCTAAAATGATCCTACAATCGATATCATTTACATTATCTTTAGTTATTTGATTTAAAGTGGCTGCAGGGATTAAAACATCGCATTTTATTCCGAATAATTCTTTATTCGTTATTGCTTTACAATTTTCACCATCATAATCTTTCAATAATTTACCCTGTTCTTTCCAATCAAGTAGATCATCCACATTTAAACCAGAATCACAGAATATTCCTCCTTCAAGTTCAGAAATCGCTAAAATTTTACAGCCATAATCGAAAAGTCTTTTTGCAATTACGCTTCCTACTTTACCAAATCCTTGAATTACAATGGTCATAGATTTAAGATCTAATCCTAATTTTTGACATAATGCTTCTAAAACATAAAACATTCCTGTTCCTGTTGCCCCTTTTCTTCCAACAGAACCCCCTATTTCCACCGGCTTTCCTGTGACTACGCCTGGTATTGTCCTGCCTTTATTCATAGAATAAGTATCCATAATCCAAGCCATTTCTTGAGCTCCCGTATTCATATCAGGAGCCGGAATATCAATATCAGGCCCGATTATATTAATAATTTCAGAGGTATATCTTCTTGTAAGCCTTTCTAATTCTTTTTTAGATAATTTGGCAGGATCTACACGGATTCCGCCTTTAGCACCACCAAAAGGTAAATTGAGTAATGAACTTTTCCACGTCATCCACATTGCAAGTGCTTTAACCTCATCAAGTGAAACATCCTCACTATATCGGATTCCCCCTTTAGCAGGGCCTCTTATTGTCGAATGCTGTACGCGATATCCTTCAAATATCTTCAATTCACCATTATCCATAATTATAGGAATACTTACTATGAGTGCTCGTTCAACTCGCTCTAAATATCTTAAAATATTAGGATCTAGATCAATCTCTTCCGCAACAATACGTAATTGCTTTTTAGCAACATCAAATGGATTTATAACGATTTTTATCACCATTAAATTTAATTTTTAATAAAAAAAGCAGATTTTTTTTAATTTAGAGAAAGAAACAACTTCATTAAAGATTTGGATTTAAGAAAGATATTTATAAATATATTTAGAGGAAATTTTCAATTAGGAATTAAATTTTCTATATAATTTAAAAAGGAGGATATATATTGCGGGAAAAATTTATAGAAAAATTAAATAGGGCTTTGACTTTAAAGAATGTAAGTCTTACTTCAATAATATTAAATATTAGTGTTATTGCATTAAGTATTCTTTATATTTCCAAAATAGATTTGAATTTATACATTTGGGATATACTTGGAGTGCTTATAATTCTTGCGGTACTGGTCAATCTTCTATTAGATTATATGGCATCA
>CAZVTX010000056.1:0-4917 GCA_964629395.1 uncultured archaeon | reverse complement strand
AGTGCTTATAATTCTTGCGGTACTGGTCAATCTTCTATTAGATTATATGGCATCATTAAAAGTAAATCGCATTCAAGAGTTAGGAAAAAAACTTAATCTCTTTACTTATATATATCCCATTTTGGTCATTGTAGGGATGTTTGGCATTGCATTCGGAAATCTTTTAATTTCGGTTACTTACTCAAATAAACCTATAGATAATATTGGCGGTTTTACACTGCTTTACATTGGTTTTTACTTGATTATCGGATTCGGATTAGTATTGAGCTTATTAATTTTCAGAAATTTAGATAATACGTCGCTCTGGGCACCTATAGAAAGTAAAAAATTGCCTCCGATAACAAGGAATAAAAGAATTACAAAATTAATTCTTAAAATATTCTGTTATATCACCATTGTTTTCTGTATATATTTCGCTTATGTAATTTTGCTGGGATTTTCGGATTATGTTACCGGTATTGTATCAATTTTCGTAGCCCAATTTGGTGCTTTGATCGGATTTAATTGTCTGGCAACGTTTATTCTTTTGTTGAAGGTCAAAAGCAAAAAGCAGAATCCTAAGGCATACAAAATAATAGGGATTATGTGCATTATTATAACACCCATCTTTTTCCTTCCCTTAATCGCAACTAATCTCAATATTTATTATGATGAGAAGAATTTTGCTGATGCTTTTGGCAGTGATTGGCGTGATAAAATTCCCGATGATGTGGAAAAGAAATATTTTATGCAAAAACCATTCGTATTGGGAAGTTATTATTTAGGAATTCCGCCGAAAGATTGTAATTATAAAATAAATGTTAAGTATTATGAAGATGATGAAGTAACGCTTTATTTTGACGTTTATTGGCCCAAAACTGATAAATATTCAGAATTACCCGGAAATGGAAGCATAATGATAAGAATACACGGAGGAGGCTGGGTTTTTGGGGATAAAGGATGGGCAGATATGATGCAAGTCGCCAAATATTTTGCAGCACAGGGCTATGTTGTATATGATATTCAATATCGATTAAATGACATGAACGGTTTATTAGATTTCGACCCGTTAACTCCAAAATATCGAAAAGGGGATTTTAATATGGATGATATAATAGAGAGTTTAGGTTTTTTCACGAAATATTTAGCATCTCATAATGACTATGATGGAAATCTGAATTCTGTATTTGTTACAGGTGGCTCTGCAGGAGGACATTTAACATGTGCATTAGGTTTAGGCATTGCCAGCGGTAAATATAAGGATATATTTGGCGATAATCTAACAATAAAAGGAATAATTCCGTTTTATCCCGGTAATGGTTTATCTACTGAATTGGGAATCAAAGGGACCAAAGAATTGGTGGATCCAACCCTCTTAGTTGATAAAAATAGTCCGCCTTGTTTAATTTATCAGGGAACCTCAGATGGGCTTGTTAAACCCTGGATCTCTCAGAGTTTAAAAGATAAATACGATGAAGAGGGAAATGAAAAATGTGCAATCATCTGGATGCCGTTGACGGGACATTCAAATGATATCTATTTTGAGGGTTATTGTCAGCAGATTTTCCTTTATTATATGGAAAGATTTTGCTATTTAGCAGCCCACGATAAAATCTAAATTCCTTTTTTTAATTTTTTATACTTTTTTATAATTTAATCACTAAATTTTATTTATGAGAAGTATTTTTGATAAGACGAGAAAAGCAATATCTAGAATAGACTATTATTTTACAATAAAAAAATTAAGTATTTGGCTTATAATCTTAAATTTAATCTCATTTGTATTTGGTATTCTTGTTATTATCTTCCCTATATATAATTTCTCTTGGGATATTTTCGGAATTATAATCATTATCACTTTATTCGGAAATCTCTGGATGATCTATAAAGAATCTAAAATAATTAATAGATCCTCAAAATCAGGTTTTTTATTAAATTTATTATGTTATTTTTATCCGCTGATTTTTATTATATGCACATATGATATTATTTTAGGAAATTTTAATATAGCATCGAGCTATGAAAAGGCAGAATTAAAATTTTATTTTTACGTTTATTTTGGTTATTTTGCACCTTTAATTTTTGCAATAATTATTGCAATTCTTAATCTTATATTATTAAAAGAGAATAATAGAAATTTAAGAAGAGAAGATAAAATTAGAGGCTTTCTAAAAATCAGAAAATTTTTCCGCTTTATATTAGCACTTTATTGCTTTTTATTTTTAATAGTTGGCGTTCATTTTGTATTGATCATTTTATTTGGTTCAATTATAGGTCTTCAGCCTCCTGAATTTTACGGAAATAAAATGACAGGTTTGGCTTACTTCGGAGGATATAACGGGATAATTGGTATGTTTGTAGCCATGTTTGCATTAAGTTGGGCTTTTGTTTTTGCTTCTATAACCGTTATCATCTCAAAAGCAATAACTAAAAATAAGCATCCTAAGATGTATAAATCTTTTACGGTTATTGGAGTTATTATTACAGGAGTATGTATGCTTCCGCTTCTTTCTACACCTTATTATATATATTCAGCAAATAATGCATTTTCAGAAGCTTTTGGGGAAGATTGGAGGGATAAAATCCCTAATGATATAGAGCAAAAATATTTTCTAAAAACACCTTATTCAATTCCTTACTATTTTTTTAGTCAAGAACCTAAAGAAGTAGAAGTAAAAAAAGATATTTTATTTTATAATGATAGCAATATCCAACTTTATTTTGATGCGTATCTTCCTCCAAAAACTAATGAAAAGCTTCCAGGTGAGCATTCCGTTTTGATATGGATCCATGGTGGAGGATGGACAATTGGAGATAAAGGCAATTATAGAATCCAATTTAATAAATATTTTGCTGCACAAGGATATGTGGTTTTTGATATACAATATGGGCTTTATGACTCAGGAACTGAAAGATACGGAGGCGCTTTAAGCCCTCCAGAGCATGTTAAAGGTGATTTCGATATAGATGATATGATCGAACATATCGGTATCTTTACAAAATACTTAGTTAATAATTCGGAAAAATATGAAGCAAATTTAAATTCAGTATTTATTAGCGGAGGATCAGCAGGAGGGCACTTGACATGTGTGACTGCACTTGCGATTGCAAGCGGAAATTATAAAGATATTTTTCCTTCGGATAATTTAACTATAAAGGGATATATACCATATTATCCCGGTAATCGGCTTCCTATATTAATGGGGCTTGATGGTAAGGATGAATTTATAGAACCTGCAAAACTAGTCGAAAAAAATTCACCGCCCTCTTTAATTTTTCAAGGAACTAATGATGGACTTGTAAATCCTAAAATCGTTCAAGACTTTAAGGACGCTTATGATAAAAATGATAACGAGAAATGTGCGGTAATTTGGGTTCCATTTGCAGGGCATGCTTCAGATATTTATTTTGGAGGTTATTATAATATGGTATTTCTTTATTATATGGAACGTTTTATGTATCTTTGCGTAAATGATTATATATAATTTTTATTTTATTATAATTCCATTTTTATGAAAAAAATAAAAAAAGAGGAAAAATGATAATTAATCTTTTATAATATCCTCAGGTAAAGTTTCTTTAACTAAAAAGAAGAATGGAATAGATAAAATAAAAAAAATAGGAGCAACCGCAAATATCCATTCCAAACCATAAGCATCAGCTACAAGACCGCCTAAAATTGCACCGGGAATTTGTGAAATTGTATAAACGATATTTATGATTCCAAGAAATTGGCCTCTTTTGTTTTCGGGTAATAAATCTTGTTGCCATGCACTTAAAGGTACTTGGAGAGACATTACAGTAATGAGAACTAAAATAATTGCAATTAATAAAAGGAATGTTGATAAAGCAGAATCGGGTTTTAAGAATGGTATCATAAAAAATCCAATACAAGAAATTAAGATTGACGGCATAATTAATTTTTTCCTTCCGTATTTATCAGCCATTTTACCTAGAAGGAGATTTATTGAAAAAATAACTGGAATTATAATAGAGATTGCAAATATTAAAGATAATGTTGATAATCCAAGTGAAAAAATATAATTAAAGACAAAAGGCGCAATTACACGGAATCCCATATTAAATATCGTTAATCCAATAATTATTTTGAAAAAATCTTTATTTTCCAAGATCTCCTCATATTGAAAGCTGCTTCTTAGATCTTCAAAAAATCTTTTTTTAGGAGGTAAATTAGATACAGGAACATCTCTAAGAAAAATCAAGGCGATTATTGCAACGATTATTATTGATAAACCTCCGATTGTTAAAATGAAAATATGTCCTTCTTGAGATATTATTGTGGAGCCACCTACATTTTCACCATAAACTTCATTAATGTATAATGCTAAAAATATTGGTAAAACCATACCCACTGATGAAATTATCGAAACAATTCCATTGGCTCTTCCACGATGCTCAATGTCTATTAAATCTGGAATTAGTGGTCGCTGGCCGGCATAAAACATATTGGAAAAGACGCCAATAATAATTGCATCAAGAATAAAGCATGTAATATAATTTGTTGAAAATCCGTAAATTATCATACAAATTCCGGCTACAGTGCCCCCTATAAAAATATAAGGGCGTCTTCTGCCAAACCTTTCTGAACGTGTATTATCACTTATAATACCGAATACTAATAGAAAAATTAATCCGAATAATGCCGAAATGCTTACCATAATTGATATATAAATATATTCAAGATGTAAAACGTGTTCTAAATAAGTATTAAAAAAAGATCCTTCAAAGAAGCCGAAAATTGAGGCACCTATTGCGATTATTCCAATAATAGAAACATCGAAACCAAAAGATCTTGAAAAATTCTTATCCTCATTATTTTTATTCATAATTTTAGTAAAAAAAGAAAATATATAATTTTTTTATAAATTCTTGAGTTTATAAGATATTAATTTTTTAAAAATCTTTTTTTCATTAACG
>CAZVTX010000055.1:0-15294 GCA_964629395.1 uncultured archaeon | reverse complement strand
AATGATTAATTAGTTTATAAAAAAATATTCTATACAAAAAATATAAGAATTTATCTAAATATTCTAAAAAAAATAAAATTTGTAAAAAAAAATTATTATATAGGAACGGGAATCTCTTCAATTATAGATTTAATTACCGCTTTGACATCTAAACCTTCTAATTCTGCCTCTGGCTTTAAAAGTATTCTGTGATTTAATGCTGGAACCGTTAAAGCACGTACATCATCGGGTGTAACATAGTTTCTACCTAATATTGCTGCCCTTGCTTTTGCACATTTCATTAATGTCAATGAAGATCTAGGTCCGCATCCGAGAGCAATTTGGGGGTGATTACGTGTTTTAAGAACGATGTCACGGATATATTTCAAAATACGATCATCGATATATACTAAATTAACTAATTTTTGTGCGGCTAATATCTCTTCAGCATTAGTTACGGGCTCAACTTCTGGATTTTCACCAGAAAGTTGGCGTCTCATAATTTCTACTTCTTCATCGGTTTCGGGATAATCTAACCATAATTTAAATAAAAATCGATCTACCTGTGCCTCTGGTAGGGGATAAGTCCCCTCCATTTCAACGGGATTCTCAGTAGCAACTACCATAAACGGTTTTTCTAATTCAAGTGTTTGCCCCTCAATTGTAACTTGTCTTTCTGCCATTGCTTCTAAAAGTGCGGCTTGAGTTTTAGGTGCAGCACGATTTATTTCATCTGCTAAGACTAAATTTGCAAAAATAGGGCCCTTTTGTAATACAAAAGCGCCTTCATTTTGGTCAAATATTTTTGTTCCCGTAATATCGGCGGGTAATAAATCTCACCTTTAAAATTGTTATAATTTTAAAACTGGTGTAAATTGAACCCGCCTAAATGATATTCCAAGAGTTCTGGCGAATGTCTTTGCCATTACTGTTTTACCTAAACCAGGCACACCTTTTAACCGAAAAACTCGATTTGAGTTTACTTCTCTAATAAGACGTGCCCGTTGACGAGTAGAGCAATAAATAATTGTTGAAGTATTTCTCCATAGCCTACAATTACCCGTGAGACTTCTGAAAGGACTTCTTGGGCTATTTCTCTAATAGGTGTGACATCGATTTCTTGAACTTGGGCTTTAGCTGCTTTTTCTGCCAATGCATTAACACCTTTTTTAGGTTTTTATTTCTCAATCACCTTATTTATAAGAGATTATTATAATAATACTAATTTCTTATTTTTAATTTTACTAATTTTCTCGATCAAAAAGATTATAAAAATTATTTTTCATATAAAACATATTAAAGAATTTAGAAAATATGAAAAATATAAATAATTAATAATTTATTACAAAGTTAGTAAATAATCTAATTGGTTGATGTCTTATACTTGGAGGTAAAGGTCGTACACTGGTATTATTCGCTGTTTTCTTTTTAACAGCGGGGTTTGCATTTGTTAATTATTTTTTGATATATTTTGGTATTTTATTATTATTTAGCACAATCATTAGTTTACCGATTTTTCATTATCAAATGAATATTGAAGAATTACGTGTACATAGAGAATTAGAGAAAACTAAAGTTTTTAAAGATGATTTTGTTCATGTTAAAGTCATAATTGAAAATATCGGAAAAAATAGTTTTGATTTTATTGAAATCCGAGATTATTATAATCCTGAACTGTTTAGACTCATTTTAGGTGAAAATTTTATTTCCACAAGGATTGGTCCTAAAGATGTTATTAAATTCTCTTATGTCTTAGAACCAAAAGTACGAGGAGAATATCCCCTGGGTCCTTTATCCGTAATTGTTAAAGATCGTTTAGGTTTTAATTCTCTCGAAAGAATTGTGCCTAATAGTATTACTGATATTCTTGTTTATCCTCCTTATGAAGATATTAAGAGAATTGAGATTTTAGGCTCTAAGAGATCTTTACAATTAAATTACGGTGTACAGCGTTCAAAACAAAAAGGGCTCGGTTCTGAGTTTTACGGAATGAGAAAGTATGTTTTTGGAGATCAATTCAGATTAATCGACTGGAAAGCAAGTGTGAGAGCTCAAAAATTAATTGTAAAAGAATTTGAATCAGAAAGGGATATAACCGTCATGATTCTTGTAGATTCTTCAGAATCAATGGCGGGTGGTGCAATTGAAAATACAAAATTTGAATATGCCATTCGGGCTTGTATGTTGTTAACGAAAGTTGCGCTTACAAGGAGGGATAATGTTGGAATTTATTGTTTTTCCGATAAAAAGAATTTTAAATATTTAAAACCGGGAAGTGGAGATGATTATTTTTATCAAGTTTTAGATTTTGTAGCCAGAATAAAACCTCAAGGAAAATGTAATTTTACAGAAGCGATGGATGAATTTACTAAAAGGCATCAAAAACGTTCATTAGTTTTCATAATTTCAGACTTAGAAGCAGATACAAAATTTGTTATCGAAGGTATAAAGAAACTTATTCCTTTTAATCATACTATTATAATTATAAATCCATTTAGTCCCTGGTTTGAAATTCATGAGGTTGATTTAACATCAACGGATAAAGCACTTGCTGAAGCAATAGCGGAAGAAATGATGGAACATATTCTCACGATTAAACAAAATATAAGAAATTTGGGTGTTAATTTAATTACTACAGGACCAGATGATTTTATGAATCAAGTATTAAAGAATTATTTAGAAGCAAAGAAAAAGGGGGCTGCTTTTTAATGAGGTATTACTTACTCATATTGAAAATAGTAAATTTCTTAATATTTTTATGGATTATTTCCCTTTTTACATCGATTTTTGATTTTGACAAAGTTGTTACTAATCCTGAAGAAGAACTTGTAATTACTGATGTTATATCCGCAATAAGAAATTCCTTTATTTATATTATTTATGCAATTTTATACGTACTCGGTGTAATTGTAGCTTTAATGATTTCAAGAATGTTTAGCTTCGCTCCATATTATGATGCTAATTTTATGTATTTTTTTCAAGGATATCTAATTAAAAATTTATTATCTAAATGGTTCAGTTTTCCTAATGGAGAAGCTCCCGAATTAAATCAAATTCCGGGATTAGTTTTAGACCAGATTTCTGTCTTAACTACAGATCTATATTTATTAACTTTCCAAATATTGTTTTTAATTTCCATAATTTATGCTATTAGAACAATTTTACAAGCGAACATTAATTATAGTCTTATTGTAATCGGCTGCCTTGTAATAATGATAGTTATCCCGCTTGTTATTTTTGGTTTTAGAGATATGTTAAGATTATTTACACTTAAAGTTCCCTATTTTGAAAATCTAGAAAATCCTATCTCATCAGAGTTAGCAAGCTTACCCTTAAATAATTTCTTTGCTTTTATGAGCACTCCTATGGTTCTTTTGGCAATAAGTTCCTATATATATCTAGAAATTGCTTTTCAAATTGAGTATATTGATACTGTAACAAAACCTTCACTTGAGAGACAAGATCGTTTAGAAGCACAAATAACACTTTTACAGCGTGAATCTCAACTAATAACTGTAAATGTTGATAAAATTAAAGAAGAAGCTAAAAAAATTAAGGAAGAGAAGAAAATAGAAGAAAAAACACCAATTAGCGGTTTCTTCTCTAAAACAGCTCAAAGATTTTCTTATGTTAAAGAAATGATTGAAAAAAGAAAATTAGAGGAAGAAGAAAAAAGATTGGTTACTGCTGCTTCAAAGACAAGACGGCTTGGAAGATATATTGAAAGATTATTTAAAGAGGACCCTGAATCAAGAGATACAATAACGGCAAAATCTTCTGCACCGAGAGTACAAAGTTTGTTTACATCTACCGCTATAAACTTCGCTTATCGTGTTGGAATTTTGATAATTCTTGCCTTTATAATAATTCATCCTCATTGGTTTTTTGAAAATGTATTTTATCTTCCTCCAGCAATAACGGAAAGTGTTTCAATGTATTCACCCGAAGTCGTTATAACACTCTTATTACCTTTTATGTTGATGTTTCCTGTTATTTCATATATTATTTCATATATTAAACATCGAAACTTAATTATAAGATTAAGACAAGAGGGAAGAATAAAAGAGATCTTAGCCTCTGTAGGCGATTATGTAATTAAAGAAGAGAAAGAAGAAGAGACAGAAGAATCTAAAGAAGAATCGGGAGAAGTTGCCTCGGAAAGTGCTTAATTTTTATTTTTTTATTTTTATAATTCAATAATAAATCTCGCTAATTCTATTTTTTTTTTTAAATTTGTCATAATTGTATCAAAATAGTAAACATTTATCCCTAATTTTTTAATCTCGTCTGCAGAATCCTTATCTCTAATATCAATAATTAAGGTTCCTAAGAATTCTTTATAAAATTCTGCTATTCCAATACAAGATACATCTAAACTAAAACATTTCATCAATTTATCTGCAGGTCCTTTAACAGGAGTGCCCTCAACTATTGGACTTATTGCATAAACTTTTTCCTTAAATTCTATTAATTTGTCTTTAATCCCCTTCACTGCTAATATAGTTCCAATTGAAACTATTGGATTAGAAGGACAAATGATAATTTTTTTTGCTTGTTCAATATATTTCAATACCTTTTTAACTGGTTTGGCATTTTCTATACCTCTATATTCTACTTTTAAAATTTCAGGACAACATTGTTCTTTTATAAAAAATTCTTCAAAATGCATCGTTTTTTGAGGTGTTTTAATATATGTACTGACCGATTCATTACACATCGGAATTATCTCAGCTTTAACCCCTAATTTCTCACAGATCTTTTTAGTAATTTCCGCCTTTGTTAATCCTTTTTTAAATAAATCCGTTCGATAAACATGTGTCGCTAAATCTTTATCTCCGGCATTAAACCATCTAAAACCATAATATTTCTCAAGAATGCTTAGACAATTAAAAGTCTCATCCTTGAAACCCCATCCCTTTTCCTCATCAACTACACCGGCAATTGTATATGTAATTATATCTAAATCGGGGCATATTTGTAATCCAAAAAGTTCAATATCATCCCCTGTATTAACGATTATTTTCAATTTTTCTTGATCAATAACATTTATAAGACCTTTAATCAATTTTGCAGCACCTACGCCTCCGGCTAAAACAACATAAATATCTTCGGACATTGTTTATCTCCTAAATAAATCAAAATCTTTTTCAATAATAATTTGATTTATAGACGCTTTTTCATTTAATTCAAAATTATACCCTCTAATTATAACCACGGGGATTCCTTCATTTGACTCACCCATGATCAACTGTGAAGCAGAAGCTAAATTATCAATGTGCCCAACAATAGTATCTTCCAGTTCATATCCATATAGGTCCTTTTCACCCCGTCTATCATATAACGGTTCTATGCCGGAAGTACCAATTGCTACTCCAACCGAGCCTTTCCTAAAAGGTCTACCAAAAGAATCAGTTATAACAATTGCAACATTTTTCCCCGTTTTCTCTTTAATATAATTCCGAATTTTAAGTGCTTCTTTATCTGGTTCTCTCGGTAATAAGGTAACTTTATTTTTTCCCATAGAGTTCGATCTATCAACTCCCGCATTAGCACATATAAATCCATGTTTAGTCTCTGTTATTAAAATATGCTCTGCTCTAATTATTTCATTTGATTCATCAATTACAACTTGAATAAACTCGGGATTTATTGATGGGAGATTCTTTTCTTTAGATTTTTGAGAAATTCTTTCCCAAATTTTTTTGGCTTTTACAGAAACATCTATTTTATTTAAATCCAAAATTAATCCTAAACTTTTAGAAATAATTGATTGGGCAATTAAAATTATATCTTTATCTTGTAATGATATATTCTCTTTTTCTAAAGCCTTTATGATAATTTCTGCAATATTATCGCCGGGTTTAATTAGAGGAATACCCTCAATTCCATAAATAGAGATTTTTTTTACCATATTTTAATTTTTTATAAAATTATTGTAAAATATTTATATATCTTTTTATTTCTTTTTGACTACTTTTAGCAAAACTTTCGAATTCTTTAGGAATTGCACAACAAGCAGAATAAAATTCTAGTGAAATTTTAGGGTCGTATTCTTTTAACCATTTAAGTGTTTTTGGAGAAGGAATCTCTATTCTCGTTATTCCCGATAATATTGCTATTTTTTCTACTTCTACTTTTATATCACCTCGAGGTCTCATGCACCCTAAAGAAATCTCCGTTTCCGGAAAAATAAATCTTGTTATCATAATAATTCTTGCAATATCTTCTGGGTTTGGACGGATAAATTTATTATTTTTTTCCTTAGGTGGAATTAACGCTATTAATACTATTAATGATGGATCTAATCCGGATTCTTTTATGAATTTTAATGATTCTAATTCTTTATGTAATTTTCCATAGTAAAGACCTATACAGATATGCGGAACTACATTTAAATTATATTTTTTTAATAATTCTAATGCATGTTTGTAATCATCTAAATCTTTATTTAAATGATATATATCTTTTATTATGTCAATATCCATATTAATATCAAAAGATATAATATCCACTCCTGCATCTGCTAATTTTTTTGCCGTCTCTTCATTTAATAAACCAGTATGGGCGTTAAAAATTAAATTAGTTTTCTTTTTAATTTCTTTTACCGTATCTAAATATTTTAATAATGGAACTGCTCCGTTAGGATCACATCCTCCCGAAAGTAAAACTCCTTTTCCGCCTGATTTATAGAGCTTTAAAAGATATTGCTTTAAATCATTGTTCGAAAGAATAGATACCATTCCATGCAAATATTTTTCATTACAATGTTCGCAATGTAAGGAACACTCAGTCCCGGTTAAACTAATTGCAGGAAAAAGGTTTCCGGGAATATATATTTTTAATTTATTACCAAATTTTTTAACCGTCTTATCCCTTGCTAAAGACAAAAAAGGTTTTAATTCTTCAGAATTTAGTTCTATTAATTCCCAAAATTCTTCCCACGATGCACTATTTGCTTTAAATTTTTCTAACATTAAATTATTCATATTTTTTTAACCAAGTTGGATTAGAATATTTTTCTTTTACTAATTTTTTAGCTAATTTTAACTCAAAATCGGAATATGTTCCTTCAGTCAATTTTATATTTAATGTCTTTTCAAAACCTTCTTTCATTGATTCAATAAATTTTTGTTCATTATAGGATTTAAGAACTTGCTTTATTCCAATACATTTTGCATAAACCGAACGAACCATTTTGCTTTTACTTACGTTATGAGGCGCTTTTAATACAGAATACATTAATTCTGGGTCAAGATCAAGCAAAATCGTGCCATGTTGAAGTAAGTATCCTTTTTTACGCACCTGTGCATTTCCAGAAAACTTTTTTCCATCCAAAAATAAAGCGGGACAATGTATAACACCTTTTTCAACTTTAAGTCCATAAATATCTAATCCCGCAACAATCCCTTGTGTAATTATTTCAAATTGTTCTAAAACTTTTACAGCGTTAAGATTTTTTAGAAATTTAATTGAGCATACAATGGAATATGTTATCTCCCGATCTTTATCATGGAATACAGCACCTCCCCCGGTTATCCTTCTAACAACCTGAAATCCGTTTTTTTTTGCAAATTCTAAATCTATCTCTGCAGATAAACTTTGATTTTGTCCTATTGAAGCAGTAGATGGATTCCACTTATAAAATCTTAAAGTATAGGGCGATTTTTTCTCAATAACGGCAGTTAATATGGCTTCATCTAAAGCCATATTACAATAACCATCTCTTACTTCTAACGGAATGAAACGCCAAACTTTTTCATCCATGATTATTCATTTTATTATTTTTTAATTAACGAACATTTTTAATTGAGTGTAAATATCTTCCATCTCTTCTGGGGTTAATTTTCGGGGATAATTATATATAGGACCAGAAGGTTTTGATGTATAATATGGACGATTACAACCAGGACATCCAACCGTCTCGAAGGCCGATGTATTTTCTACTATAAATTTTAAATCACTTTTGGTTATATTTATTTTAACAATTTCTCCTTTTAAATTAAATGTAAAATCTTTTAGTTCTTTATCTTCATTATAGATAAGATATCGGGCTAATTGAACTTTTCGGTATTCTAATAAATCAGGTTTTTTATATGTTTCAAGGCGAGTACCTTTTATAGGAGTAAAAGCAAAAAGAGATGTTAAAACGCCCATTTTTTTTAATTTATATAATAATTCAACTAAATTTTTTTGAGTTTCTCCTAAACCTACAATTAAATGAGTGCTAACTAAATATCTGGAAAAAATTTCAAGTGCATTCTTCAGAGCTCTAAAATGATCTTCCCATTTATATGGTCCTCCACCATTATACCCTTTTATCTTATTAAATAATTCTGGAGTCGCAGCGTCTAATGCTATACCTACTCTTTCAACCCCTAATATTCTCAATCTATTCATCTTTTCTTTTGAAATTGGCGGTATTGCAACTGAAAATGGGATATTTGAGACTTTTCTTATTTGCAATATAAGCTCTTCTAAATCATCAATATTTCTGGAATAATTAAGAGTTTGAATACAAATTCTTTTAAATTTCTTTAACGGAGCTGTATATTTTAGTTTGGTTAAAAAATCTTTTAAAGGAAATACTGGCCAAATCACCCTCGATAATCTTTCTGTAGAACCTTTTGCTTCTCTTGCCTGCGGACAAAAACCACAATTTGCTAAACAATGACCCTCCTTATAAGTCATAATATAACAAGTAGTTGGAGGGTCTTTCAGTTTAATATTCTCAACAAGCCCCAATACTGCGGCACTTCCAATAGATACTCTGATTTTTTCGATCGTCAAATTGATTGCTTCTCGTAAATTTAATCTAAAATTTTATAATATTTATAATAAAAAACTTAGCAGAGTTTTAAAATTTTTATTCTAATTTTTGCATTTATTTTTCAAAAAAAATTTATGCTATACTAAATAAGTTAATTATTAATAGCGAATATTTGAAGAAGCTGAGTATAGAAAAAAAAGGTTTGATTGAGAATGATTCAATACGATCCTAAGAAAATTGAGAAAAAATGGCAAGAAAGATGGGAAAAAGAGAGGATTTTTAAAGTAAATATTGATAAAAAAAAGAAAAAATATTACGTTTTAGAGATGTATCCTTATCCTTCTGGAAAGCTTCATATGGGACATTTAAGAAATTATACAATTGGTGATTCTTATGCTCGCTTTATGAGAATGAACGGCTATAATGTTCTTTATCCAATGGGATACGATTCTTTTGGACTTCCTGCAGAGAATGCTGCAATTGAACATGGAGCAAACCCAGAAGAATGGACAAATAAAAATATAAAAGCTATGAAAGAGCAACAAAAAAGAATTGGCTTATCCTATGATTGGACTCGTGAGATTTATAGTCATGATCCTAATTATTACAAATGGGATCAATGGTTCTTTTTAAAAATGCTGGAAAAAGATTTAGCATATAGACAAGAAAGCTATGTAAATTGGTGCCCTCAGTGTAATACAGTTCTGGCTAATGAACAAGCTCAAGGTGGTCGCTGTTGGAGATGTAATTCAATAGTAGAACAGAAATTTCTAACTCAATGGTTTTTAAAAATTAGAGAGTATGCTGAGGAACTTTTAGAAGGTTTAAATAAGGTTGACTGGCCCGAAAAAGTTAAAATTATGCAAAGAAATTGGATAGGTCGATCTGAAGGAACAATTATTAAATTCCCTATTGTTGGAGAGGATAGAACAATTGATATATTCACAACAAGAGTTGATACTCTTTATGGCGTTACTTTTATGGTTTTTGCTCCTGAGCATCCTTGGGTTAAGGAATGGGTAAAAGGAACAGAATATGAAAAAGATTTTAAGAAATTATATGATGAGGTAATGCGACAAGATAAATTTGAGAGATCTGATATTGATATAGAAAAGAAAGGAATGTTCATAGGAAAATATGCAATCAATCCGGTAACCAATGAGCAAGTACCTATTTATATTGGTAATTTTGTAATTTATGAATATGGTGCAGGAGCCGTTATGGCTGTGCCGGCTCACGATCAAAGAGATTTTGAATTTGCAAAAAAATTTAATATTCCTATAAGGATTGTAATTCAACCACATGATTATGAAATTAATGAAGATAAAATGACGAGGGCTTATGAAGGCGATGGAATTTTGGTTAATTCGGAAGAATTTAATGGAATGGATAACAGAGAAGCAATGAGAGCAATAACCGAAAAATTAGAAAAATTAAATATGGGATATGCAACAATTAATTATAAATTAAGAGATTGGGGTATCTCAAGACAAAGATACTGGGGATGTCCGATCCCAATTATATATTGTGATGATTGCGGTACTGTACCTGTACCATATGAAGATTTGCCCGTCTTGCTTCCTAAAGATGTTGATTTCTCAAAATCGGGAAATCCATTAGAAACAAGCGAATCATTCGTTAATACAAAATGTCCTAAATGCGGGAAAGATGCTAAAAGAGAAACGGATACGATGGATACCTTTATAGATAGTTCTTGGTATTTCTTTGCTTTCTGTGATCCTCCAAAGTTAGAAAATGATATTCCATACAATAAAGAGGTTGTTAATTATTGGGGTAACGTCGATCAATATATAGGCGGTATAGAACATGCGGTTCTTCACTTAATATATGCCAGATTCTTTACAAAAGTAGCCAGAGATTTAGGTTTGCATAAATTTGACGAACCTTTTCAGTGTTTATTAACTCAAGGAATGATAAATAAAGCTCATCCATATTGCCCTAAATGTAAAGCATTTCTTATGAAAGGGGATTTAAAAGATATGGTATGTAAAAAATGCGGTAATAAAGATTTAATTTGGAAATCAGTAAAAATGAGTAAAAGCTATGGAAATACCGTCGATCCCGAAGGTATTATAGAAAAATATGGTGCAGATGCCGCAAGATTTTTTATTTTATTTGGTGCAAGTCCTGAATCTGGATTAGAATGGTCCGATGAGGGTGTTGGATTTGCATATAAATTTATAAAAAATACTTTTCAATTATTAACCGAAGAACCCAAACATATAAGAGATACCGAAAATATTAGAGATACTTTAATATTATATAATATGCATAAAACTCTTAAAATAGTTACAGAAAAACTTCAAAAAATCGCAATTAGGGATGCAGTCAATCAAATAATTCAATTTACTGGTGAATTAAATCGATATACTCAAGATGGTGTTAAAAAGGATGTTTTTAATGAATGTAGAGAAAAGTTAACATTAATGTTACATCCAATTGCACCTCATATGACCGAAGAAGTTTGGGAAATTCTCGGAAAAAAAGGTTTTCTAAGTATAGCAAAATGGCCATCTTATAATGAAAAGATGTTAACCGCTGAGAATGATTTTAAATGGAATTTGATGAATAATACTTTAGAATCCATAAATCATATAAAATCTATCATAAAGAAAGACGATTTTGAAAAAATCGTTATAATTGTTGCAGATCAATGGAAATTTGATCTAAATAAAATTTTAATTCCTTTAGTCGAAAGCAATAAAAATCAGGGTGCTGTAATAAAAGAAATTATGAAAAATTCTGAATTCAAGCAATATGGTAAATTTATTAGTCAAATAGTTGGGAAAGCATTAAAAAACATAGGAAAATTCCCTAAAATAACACTTTCGGCGGATGATGAGTTTTCATTTTTCTCAGATATAAAACCTATCATTGAAAAAAAATACAATTGTGAAGTTGATATTCAATTAGAAAAAGATTCTAAAGAACAAAAAGCAAATCAAGCTTATCCGGGTAGACCCGCAATTGTAGTTTATTAATATTATCATTTTATATATTTCTTTTTCTTTTCAAATTTCTTATAGAAAATAATTAATATTTGTGATTTCATTATATTCTTATTAAATAATTATTCTCTATTGAAGGATTATATGCTACTTGATATCGATCTTACAAAAAATATTTATTTTTTAAATATTGGACGTTATAAGCACGATGATACTTTCTTTGAATGGAAATCCGATATTTACCATAAATCTCCGTTTTTTGATATAAGAATGACCAGAAATGCTCCGTTAAGAGAAATCTTCTTTTGTATTAATAAAAGTGATATTAAAATGGTTTATTATGTTAAAAAAGATACAGTTTTTACAATAGGCGCAAATCCAGAACTCCAAAGTATCCTTATTGAAACACTTTTAGAATATATCATAGCACAGTTTTATGATATTTATGATGAATCACTATTATATGCATGTTATGGAGAAACATGCCACATATTTAATGGATTTACATCAATTCTTTTAGATATTCTTAAAAATTATCAAAATCTTGATCTCTTTAAAATTTCTTTGGTTAATTGTAAAGCATGCGGAAAAACTATAAAAATAATTATAAAAAAATCTCTTATAGAAAATCATCCTAAACCAAATGTTCCGATAGTTTATATGCATGGAGGACATGCATTATTAGTTTATATTGATAAGCAATATAAGGTAAGAGGAAGCGAATTAGTCACAATTTCTCTTTAATTTAATTATTTTTCAAAAAATAATTGTCGTTAAATAATTAATTCGTTCTATTAATTATTAAAATATTAAATAATACAAAGTATTTTATTATAAATATTATTTCAACTAATAAATTCTGAATAATAACAGAGAAATATTATTTATTTATGACAATTTATACTATATCAATTATTACATCAACAGGGTATCCTTATTATAATTTAAATATTAAAAATTTACCGCAAGGTATTCGTCTTTACCTTAGATTTTTTGATTTTTCTGGAAGAAGTGAAATACCCCCTAAATTAAATGAATCTCAATCTTTTGAATTAAATGCGGGATTGATTTCCGCTTTATTTGAATTTGCTAAAAATATGGATAAAAAAATTATGACATTGGAATTTAAATCAAGAGGACCTGATGATTCAAATCCAAAAGAAGATGATTCTCAAACTTATCGCGGAGATGTATTAATAACAACTCAAACAGAGACATATCTACTTCCAGATTCCGTCAAACAAAAGGTTAAATTAATATACGATATAATTATATCTAAAAAAATACCTTTAGAAGCAGCACCTCCTATAAATCCGAATGAAGAACAAAAAATAATTGATATTTTAACCGATACAGAGGCAAGAGAAAATGTTTTAAATAATCAAAAGGAATTGAGAATTCTGGCAAATGAATTCTTCAAAGCAATGGGGGAATATGGACTTGAAGGGATTTGTATAACTTCATTTGATTTAAGCCCAATTATCGTTTTTGGAGAAAAATATACCTATAAAGATATAGAAGTTATTCTTAGAAATATCGGAGAACTACCTCATATTGAACCCTTAGAGTGGAAATATCGGCAGAGCTTTATTAAGGGAAGACAAGTATGGGTTTATTTAATTAATAGCGGAGTAGGGGTTACGGTTGATGGTCTATTTGAGCCCTATTTCTATCTATTGTTTGCAACTCCCGATAGTTATTTAGGAGAATTTCCGGCAAAAGTTACTTCTGAATTTAATCTTATTTTATAATTTTTTGAGCCGATTTTATAATCTCTGAAAATGATTCAGGATCCAAAGAAGCTCCGCCAACTAATCCGCCATCGATATTTTCACATTTAAATAAATCTTCTGCATTATTAGGCTTTATTGAACCTCCATATTGAATACGAATTGAATTAGCTATATTTTCATCATATTTTTCTTTAATTAATTTTCTGATAAAAATATGGACCTCTTCAGCTTGCTCCGGTGTCGCCGTCTTACCTGTTCCTATAGCCCAGATAGGCTCATAAGCGATTACTGTTTTTATCATCTGTTCTGCAGTGAGACCCTTAAATGTAAGATCCATCTGTTTTTTTATAACATCCATGGTTTTATCTGCTTCACGTTCTTCTAAATGTTCTCCTATACAAACGATTGGAATTAAACCCTCTGATAACGCTTTTAATAATTTTTTATTGATTAATTCATCCGACTCCTTAAAAATGTCCCGTCTCTCACTATGTCCGAGAATAACAAATTCACATCCAATAGCTTTTAAAAATTGGGGAGATATTTCACCAGTAAAAGCACCTTTATCCTCAAAATACATATTTTGAGCCCCTAGTTTTACATTAGTTCCCTCTAATAGATCCTTTATAGCGGTCAAAGCTGTAAAAGGGGGGCACACTACGATGTCCACTTCAGAAATGTCCTTTATTAAGGATAACAATTGTTTAACGGTTTCTACAGCTTCGGTGGGATCACCTTTATTCATTTTCCAATTTCCCCCTATTATAGGTCTTCGCATAAAAAACGCCTCATTTTTTATAGTTTTAAATTAATTATGAATAATTTAATTTATTTTTATTATTATTCTATTTATTTGTATTTATCGAAAAATGTAAATAAAAATAGGAAGATTTATGCCTCTTTTTTAGGCAATTTTTCAGGTAATTTTGTAGCAGCTAGTAATTTTTTAATTTCATCAATATCAGGTGCTATAATTTCAGGTAACCCCATTTGAGATCTGCGACGTTCAATTGCTGGTTGCATAGGAATTGCTTTTCCGTGTTCAAGAATAGTAGAGGCTTGAGAGGTGTAATGAGCTGGTGCTTCGCCTCTTTCAACACTAATATTTTTGAGAATTGTGAATATCTCCGTTAATTCTACTTTTTGAGGGCACACCTCATCACAAGTATCGCAAACTGAACAAAGCCATATAGCATGAGCATTTTCAGGACCAAAAATCTTTTCTTTTAATCCTAATAAAGCATCTAATATTAGTCTTCTTGGATTATATCTACCGGAAGTTACTTGTGCGGCGGGACAAGCTCCACTACAAGTAGCGCACTGATAACAATAAGCAAGCGTGCTTCCAATATCGGAATTAATTATATGATTTCTAAATTCAAAGTCAATAGTAACCATAACAAACACTTTTTTTTATTGAACTTATGTATAATAACTTTTTTAATATTTTAAATCTAATTTTTTTCAGATTCAAATGAAAATAAATGAATTATTATGAATTCTGATTTTAAAAAGTTAGATTCCTTAATAAAAGCGGATATGAAAAAGTTCAAAATTCCTGGATTATCATTAGGAATTGTTAAAGAAAACAATATTCTTTTAAAAAAAGGTTTTGGTTTTGCAGATTTAGAGAATAAAATTCTAGTTAAACCAAATACGGTTTTTAGATTTGCTTCAATCTCAAAAACATTTACGGCTATTGGTATAATGCAATTATGGGAAAATAATTTAATAAATCTTGATGATAATATAAATGAATATATCCCAAAAGGAAGAATATATTATAAAAATAATAAAAATATTCCAATAACAATTAAACAATTATTAACGCATACATCAGGCATAG
>CAZVTX010000054.1:0-15327 GCA_964629395.1 uncultured archaeon | reverse complement strand
CGATAGTTTGATCTAAACCTAATTCATTCCGTCTCAAAAAAACTTCCTTCGGTTGAATTTTAGAATCAAGCATTCTATAATCTAATAAATAATCAAATTATTCGTTTTGGAAATAATAAATTTCTTTTATTAACAAAATAGAACAATCAATTATAAAAGTCTATCGAAAATGAAATAAATCGACAATCTAAGTAACCGATCCCGATAATAATAACTCACAAAATAAATTAGGAAAACTAATCTTTATGGAATATGATCATTAAAAGAATATTTAATTTAAAATAGAAATCGAGATATTTTAATAATTAAAAGCATTTTCTACATAAATTAAGTCATTAGGATTATTAAAATGATTAACTTCAAAATTTTAAGAAATAAAATTAATAAGTTAAGAAAAAGATTATTCGATTTCGCAACTAATGTCGATTTTATAAATAAATGCCTAAATTTAGTTATCTTTCTTTATCTTGGATTATTGGGAATCGCAGTTTTAGTTGCCTATTCATTTGGAGGATTAAAACAAGGTCCTGGAGAATATCATATTTGGACAAATTGGATAAGTGATTTAGGGAGCATTAATTATACACCTGCCCCCTATCTATATGATATTGCGGCGATTGTGGCCGGCTCTCTAACTTTACCGCTCACTTTTTTTCTTGAGAAAATATTTGTTCCTTTACCTGAAAAACCAGAAGATTATAATAAAGTTACCAGATTAAGATTTAGATTAGGGAGCTATGCTTTCCTTACGGGGATAATCGGAAATATAGGATATATCATGGTCGGGATATTCTCAGAGGATAGAAATTATTACGATTTGCATATGATCTCATCAGGACTTGCTTTTGGAGGATTTGTTTTTAGTGCTTTCTTTTTTGGATTAATAATAATACTTTATGATGTGAAGATCTCGAAATATATCGGACTTTATGGAGTCGTGGGACCTTTCACAACATTGATTTTGTATAATTTAATTACTTACTCTTTAAATCATGAATTAGGTCCGCTAATGGAGTGGATGCTATTATTCTCCATTCTACTCTGGCTGATTCCATTGCTCTTTTCTTTAAGAAAAAACGAATATTTAAATAAAGAATAAAATTTTATCAAATAATTTTCATTATTTTTATTTTTCCAAATATTTTATTAAAGGTTTTGATAGATTATAATAATAATTAAAAACATTGTCGAAAAAACGCACAGCTTCAGGCTTGTTTTCTAAAATAAAATGATGTCCTACGCCTAATTTACCTTTTTCATTAAGAAAAAATTGCACGATGTTTTTATATTTAAAAAGTGTGAACTCAAATATTTCTACGGCATCGCAAATTCTAATTCGCTCTTTTAATTTAATGTTTCGGATTATTTTAGTTAAAATTGGATTTTCGGCAATATCTTTTAAAATTTCTTTATCGGTAATGAGATAAAAATTCATATTTTTTAAAAATCTATTTAATGCTTTTTCATCAGCGGCACTGGTCCCAAGAAAATTATTCAGAATTTCCAAGCTTAACGATAAACTATTCCATCCAATAACTTTTAATTCTAAATCTTTTTTACCTATATCTTCTTTTATTTGACTCATAATTTTATTTGAAATGTTCATAAATTTCCATTGATCTGACTGGACTTCGATATCCGAAATAAAGGGAACAAGTTCCTGAATAAATTCAGAAGGGATCAATTCCGCAGGAATCTGTCCGAATACCATTCTTGTTCGGTTAAAGATTTCCAGATTTTTAAGATATTTAAGAATAAAACTTCCGAAATTTGAAAGGTAATATTTTTTATTTTTTTTATATATTAATTGGGTCTCGGTGAGCCTATTAAGATGATCTCTAACGGTGGATGTTTTCTCATGGATCTCTCGAGCTGTTTCTGTTAGATTTAGACCGCCCTTAACCATATAAAGGTTTAATATTTTGTAAGCAATCTCTGAAGAAAATGAATTTAATAATTTGATAAAATCATCATAATTTTTCATTATTTACAATATAGAAAATTATTAATATTAGTTTTGCGGGTTTTTCGCAAAAATTGAGAAAGTCGTTTTTTGCGTAATCACCAAGATCTGTGAAGCTTTCGGAGGGTTGGGCTCTTTCGCTCACGATATACTTAAATTTGGAGAATTTATTATTAGTATAACGTATTAAATTTCAAATTATTTGATTAAAATATTAAAAATTATTGGAAAGATAAGAATATGAAGGTACTTCTAACCGGAGCATTTGGAAATGTTGGCTTAAATACAATTAAAGAACTTTTAAAAAAAGAATATGAAATAATATGTTTTGATATCCCTAATTCAAAAAATATGAAAACACAAAAAAGAGCCTTAAAATGTGGTGATTTTAAGACAATTTGGGGCGATATAACAAATTATGAAGACGTTAAAAAAGCAGTTGATCATATTGATGCAATTATTCATTTAGCAGCAATTATTCCGCCATTAAGTGAAAAGAATCCTGAGTTAGCATATAGAGTGAATGTAAAGGGTACTGAAAATTTACTTAAAGCTGCTAAAGAAAGCAGTAAGAATGTCCGTTTTATTTTTGCGAGTTCTTGCAGTGTATATGGGAGCACAATGCACAAAACGCCTCCGAGAAAAGTAAATGAAGAATTAAGACCCATGGATAATTATTCTTCCCATAAAATAAAAGCGGAGAGTATGATTAAAGAAAGCGGTCTTGATTATATGATTTTACGTTTAGGTGCGGTTTCAATCCCGAAAATACCGAATAGGCTTGACCCTATCTTGTTTGAAGTTCCATTAGACCAGAGAATAGAATTCGTTGATTCAAGAGATTGTGCAAAAGCATTTGTTAACGCTATAGATGTTAATGCAAAAAATAAAATTCTAAACATCGGGGGTGGCAAAAAATGTCAGATTTATCAGCGTGAATATATAAAAACAATGTTCGAAGCATTAGGAATCTCTATGCTTCCTGATTCCGCGTTTAAAAAACCTAATAATGATGATGACTGGTTTTACGTGGATTGGTTAGATACAGAAGAATCTCAAAAATTTCTTAAATATCAAGAGCATACTTTTGAAGATTACATAAAGGAATTAAGAAAAGATGTTGCTTGGAGGCGTTTTGGAACAACTCTCGTTAAACCATTTGTTAAATTGAGTTTACTAATAATGTCTCCTTATTATAAATTTTCAAAGAAAGATGAAAAAGAATTTGAAGAATTCGATATTGAGAAGATTCATAAATTAACGTTAGAAAATCAAGAAAAAATAAATATGCTTGAGGAACGAATACGCAATTTAGAATTAATAATTGAATCTCTGAGAAATGAAAATTATTTAAAACATTATGAATAATTTTTCTTTTTAAAGTTTTAATTTTTAATAATTCTATAGAGGAAATAGATCATCTGATTTTTACTTGCGACTGATCTCGCGCATTATTTCTTTTGGCTTTTTGTGATAGTCGGCATTATGCTAGATCTCTAAAATGCAATATTAGGATTATGATTATATCGATTAATCTTAAATCTTAAATATATATATATCATAATTATTTTAATCAATACAAAACGATATTGAAAAATTTGAATAAAATTAATAAATAAGAACAATAAGAATTAATGGAATCAATAAGTCTAAATAAAGAAAATTTAGAAAAATCAAAATTAAAAATAAAGAGGTTGATGTGAAAAGTAAAATGAAAGAAAAAAGTATGCATAGGATTGGATACTATGCTTGTCAGTGAGGGATTAATATACGGAGTAAAGTTGACTGCAATGAACTCGTAGAATATGCCAAGACTATGGAAGATGTTGTAATTGCAAAAACTCATCCTTTTCTTTGAACGGAAAGCGGACAAAATGAAATAATTAATGATATAAAAGAAAAAAATCTTACACGAATTGTCTGCTCTGCTTGAACACCGAGAACTCATGAGCCAATATATAGGGAAACTATTGCAAAAGCAGGATTAAGTCCCTATTATTTTCAAATGGTTAATGTGCGGGAACATTGTTCTTGGGTTACCGAAGATATTGAAGATGCTACTCAAAAAGCTAAAATTCTATTACATGCAGGTATGGAACGTGCAAGAATTCTCGAAGATGTTCCAATTAAGACGGTCCCTGTAGAAAAAGCGGCACTTGTAATTGGAGGAGGTATTGCCGGAATGAATGCCGCTTTAGATTTAGCAAATCAAGGTTTAAAAGTATATTTAGTTGAACGACAAACCACGATTGGAGGCAGAATGGCACAATTAGATAGAACATTTCCTACTGATGATTGTGCAATATGAATTTGCGGTCCTAAAATGCTGGAGGTAAATCGTCATGAAAATATTAAAATTTTCAGCTATAGTGAAGTTAAAAAAGTCGATGGCTATGTGGGGAATTATGATGTTACGATTGAAATTAAACCCAGATATGTAATACCATCAAAATGTAATGGATGCGGTGCTTGCTCAGAAGTGTGCCCTATATATACTACAAATTATTTTGATGAATACCTTGGTGCAAGAAAAGCAATAGATATTGCATTTGGACAGGCAGTTCCTTTTATATATGATATCGATCGAGATGTTTGCGTAGAATGTTTTTCATGTGTAGATGCATGTGATATGGACGCAATAGATTTTAGTCAAGTACCTGAATACGAGAGCGTGAAAGTAGGAGCTATAATTATAGCAACGGGCTGGGATATATATGAGCCTTATGGAGAATATGGATACGGTCAATATGAAAATGTAATTACCCAAGCTCAATTAGAACGTATGTTAGCGCCTAATGGACCGCTTGCAGGACATATAAAAAAGGTTTCCGATAGAAAAACTCCTAAAGAAATTGTATTTATTCAATGCGTAGGAAGTAGGCAGACTGATCGTCCATATTGTAGCGGCGTGTGCTGTATGATTGCTCTGAAAAATGCCCGACTTTTAAAAGAAGAGATTCCGGATGCTAATATAACAATTTGTTATATTGATATAAGAACCGTAGAAAAAGGATTTGAAGAATATTATCAAAGAACTAAAAATGCAGATGTTAGATTAATTCGCGGTAAAGTCGGAGAAATATCGGAAGATCCGGAGACTAAGAAAGTTAAATTAAGGGTTTATTCATCTTTAACCGATGAAATAATTAAAATCGATGCTGATCTGGTCGTTTTATCATCAGCTATACTCCCATCAAAAGGAACCGAACAAATTGCAAAAGTTTTAAATTTAGACGTTGATAAAAACGGATTTTTAACGGAATCCCATTTCGGATTATCACCGCAGGAAACTAAAACAAAGGGAATTTTCATAGCGGGATTCGCACAAGGCCCTAAGGATATAGCATATAGCGTCTCGCAAGCAAGAGCAGCTGCCAGTAAGGTTGCTGAATTAACTTCTAAAGGTGAAATTGATTTAGAATTAATTATAGCAGAAGTAAATGAAGGGTTATGTATTCAATGCAGAAGGTGTGAAAAAGAATGTCCTAAAGCTGCAATTAAAGTAACCGAGGATGGTTATGCGGTTGTGAATACTATTAATTGTGATGGATGTGGTGTTTGTGCTACATGCTGTCCTACGGATGCAATCGACATCCGCTATTATCGAGATGGACAATTATTTGCAGAAATTGAAGGAATATTAGGAGGTGTATAAAAAAATAACGCTAAAATATGATATTATAATGTTTGCTTGTCTAAAATGAGGCTATAGTGCTGCGGATTTAGCGGGCGTAGCAAGAATGAAATACCCGCCTGATGTAAAGATTATTAAAGTGAGGTGTACGGGACGAATTGGAATTAAACATATATTATATGCAATTAAATCGGGTGCCGATGGTGTAATGGTCGTTGGATGACGTCCTTATGAATGCCAATTCAAAGTTGGAAATTTTAAGGCTCAAACTCATGTAGATTTGGCAAATAGAATACTTGAACGCAGAGGTTTTGGAAATCAAAGAGTCAATCAATATTGGCTGAGCGGTGCTGAAGCTGAGAAATTGGTTAAAAGTGTGGAAGATACTGTAGAAAAGATATCAAGAGTAGGAATCAATCCTATTAAATTAGCAGAAAAGCAAGAAATGAAAAAAGAATTAAGTAAAATCCCTACGGCATGATTCTTGTAATGTAAATGTTAGTTACAAGATGACCTACCTCGCAATGGTAAGGGATTTAAAAATATTAAAAATTTTAATTAAAAATTAATTAAAAAAAAGGGTTATTGGACCGTATGGTTCAGATAGTTAATAATAATATATTTGAAAGGATTAGTAAAAAAGAGCTTTTAGAAGCTACTTATAAAGCGGCAGAGAATTTTCAAGTTAAAGCTTTTTACGAAGCAAAACAAGAAATCTTAGAAGTTGGCAAATATAATGAGAATGAATTTTTTGAAATATATGATGCATTATTAGATGATGAGACCGAAAGAAAATTAGTTTTGGAGAGAATTAAAGGTTTAGAACCATTGTTCTTGGAGGAAATAGCAGAAAAAATTCCTGAATTTCCCCCTGTTAATGTCATGAGAGATATAATATATCTCAAAGAACAAGGATATGTTAACGAAATCATAGAAGTAAAGACACGAAAGGTTATTAAAAAGATTAAAGGTGAAGAAAAAGAAGTTGAAGAAAAGGAATATTTCTATAGGTATCAAGCAAAAGATATTGGACATGATTTTATTGAGAATTATTTTAAACCTGTATCAATAATTTTTGAAGTAGGAGCTTGCTGCCATTGCGGCTGGTGTAAAACTATTTGCCCCGTAAATGCTATTGAAGTTGATGCAGATAATTTAGAGGTTAAAGAAGATATATGTATTCGATGTGGATTATGTTTTACGATATGCCCCAGATCATTTCCAATTGAGGTATTAGAAAAAAGCATTAAAAAATTAAATAAAAAATTTAATTGGTCGGATAAAATTGGGGCTTATTTCAATACATATACAGGAACAACTACTAAAAGTAAAATCAAAGAAGTACGCCAGGATGGAGGTATTGTTACCTCATTATTATATTATTTACTTAAAAATAAAAAAGTAGATGCAATCATTGCTGTTCAACATTCAAAAGAAATATGGAAACCAGAGCCTGTTATTGTTGAAAATATAGATGATCTTTATAAAACTGCAGGAACTAAATATGCAAATTCTCCTTCTCTAACAATCATAGAAAAAACTAAAGGTTATAATAATATCGCTTTTGTAGGCGTTCCATGCATGATGAAGGCTATAGAAAAAGCAAAGCTTTTCATGAGAGGTTTACCATTTTTGAAAAATATTACATATAAAATCGGACTCTTTTGTATGGAATCATTTCCGTATAAAAATATAATTAAAATTGCCGAAGAACAATTTAATAAAAAAATAGAAGAAATCGATAAAATGAATATTGGGGGCGGTAAATTTATCGTTCGGTTAAAAAATGGTGAAATCTTAGATGTTCCTTTGAAAAATGTCCAACCCTATGCAAGACATAACTGTCATTATTGTGAAGATTTAACCGCTGAATATGCTGATGTATCGGTAGGATCTATCGGTTCTCAAGACGGCTGGTCTTCAATAATTACAAGAACAGAATCAGGAGATTTACTTGTTAAAGAAGTAATTAAAAATGAAATCATAGATGTGAAAAACCTAAAAGAAGTGAAACCGGGGCAATTTTTAGTTGAAAAAATTGCCGGAATAAAGAAAAATAAAAAGCAAGATATTGAATTTCCAAAATAATTTATTATAAATTTTTATGATAAACATGAGTGTAAAAACTTTTAAAGATCTAATTATAGAGGTTCATGAGAAGGGTATATGTCAAGAATGCGGTGGCTGTGTTAGCTTTTGCAGTTCCGCAGATTATAATGTAATAGGGTTTAAAGACCCTTTCTTACCTCCGGTTTATATCAATCAAGATAAATGTCTTGAGTGCGGTATTTGTTATTGTATTTGTCCTCAAACACATATCTTAGATGATGATATAAATAAACTTTATAAATTTTCCAATTTTAAAGAAATGCCAATCGGTTTTATTAAAAATATATATTCATGTCAAGCCGTAGATGAATCGTTTCTTTTAAACGGCACAGATGGAGGTGTAGTTAATTCCTTAATTAATTATTTAATCGAAGAAAAAATAGTTGATGGCGCTATTGTTGCGAAAACAGAAGCCCCATTTTTAAGAGAATCTATGTTTGCAAAAAGTAAGGATGAATTACTAAAAGCTTCTGGAGCCCATTTAGAAATTGCACCCCAATTAGATGGTATCGAAAAATTCACAACATATACTCATACAATTTCAGAATTAAACCATTATAAATTTTATAAATTGGCGGTTGTTGGAACTCCATGTCAGATTTATACAATAAGATGTATGCAGACGTTAGGTGTTACTCCATCTGAAAATATAGAAATCTGCTTAGGCTTGTTCTGTTATGAGAATTTTCTGTTTGATAAATCTCAAATAATTAAATTTGAAAAGGATTTTAATGTAAAATTTGAAGATATTGAGCGAATTAATATTAAAGAGGATTTAATTTTCAATTTAAAGGATGGTAAAATCATAAGAATTCCCTTTAATTATTTGGAAGACTATATGAGAAAAGCATGTTATGCTTGCTCTGATTTTTCAAATATATATGCCGACATATCATTTGGGGGCCTAGGGTCTCAAGAAAAATTCACAACAATCCTCACCAGAACGGATAAAGGTCAAGATATTTTCTCTAAAGCTATTGATGCGGGCATTTTAAAATGCCAAAATTTAAACAATGATAAAAAAGCAAGAATTTTAGATATAATTACTAAAATGGCACGTCAGAAGTTAAATAGATTTGAAAATTTTAAAAAAAAATTATAAAAGGTTGATAAAAATAACTCAAACAGATGAAAGTTTAAGGATTTTGGAAAAAGATGATAAAATTATTGATTCAATAAAACAAGAATTGAGTAAACCATTAAGAGATTATTTGAAAAAATGTTATCAATGTGCCAGATGCTCTGGAATATGTCAAATCAGTAAAGTACAAAAATTTTATCCCAGTCGGATTATTCAAAAAATATTAGAAGGTTTTGAAAATGATGTTCTTAAAAATGGTGTTTTATGGGACTGTTTAATGTGTAATAGTTGTCTCCAAAATTGTCCCGAAAAAATTAATTTTGCAGATGTAGTTCGAATTGCCAAATATAAAATGAGAAATGATTTCGGACAAAATCCGGACGATTATACTGCTCATAAAGGCATCTATACTACAATCATCGAACTTATGAGTAAACCACAAATTAGACCAAAAAGAGATCTATCTTGGTTGCCCGATGGTTGTAATATTTCAAATAAAGGAAAAATAATTTATCATGTCGGCTGTATCCCTTTTTTTAAATTTGAATTTAATGATATGGATAAAATCGCTAAAAATGCTCTTGAAATTATATGTAAAATTTCAGATGAGTCTATTGTAGTATTAGAAGATGAGATCTGTTGCGGACATGATATATATTGGGGACAAGGCTTAATTGAGGAATTTATTAATTTGGCTTTAAAAAATATGGAAAATTTCGAAAAAACCGGTGCATCAACAATAATTACTGCCTGTGCTGAATGTTATAGAACATTCAAAATTGATTATCCGAATTACATTAAAGATTTTTCAGAATCTTTTGAGGTAAAACATATTATTGAATATTTATATGAAAATTGGAAAAATGGAAATATTAAATTCAAATTAAAAAATAAAACTGAAGCCGAAAAAATTGAAAAATATAAAGCTACTTTTACATTTCACGACCCTTGTAGGATGAGCCGATTTTTACCTGAAGAGATTAATATTATGGAAATGGTCAGAGAAATTTTCAATGAAATTAAAGAATTAGGACTCATATTTGAGGAAATGGAACATAGTAAGAAAAATGCTCTTTGTTGTGGAGTCGGTAGCTGGATGAATTGTAATGAAAGATCAAAAGCACTCCGCTATAAAAGACTCTCGGAGGCAAAAGAAGTTGCTCAAACATTAGTTACATCTTGTCCTAAATGTATAATGCATTTGAGGTGTTTAAAAACTGATTATGATGATTTTTCCAAGTTAAACATTTTAGATTTTGTTGAATTTATTGCAGATTTTATAGAAATTGAAAAAATTAATAATAACCAGGAGGGAAGCAAACAATAATGGTTGGCTCTGTATTAGTTATTGGTGGCGGTATAGCGGGTATTCAAACATCGTTAGATCTTACGGAATTAGGTTTTAAAGTATATTTGGTAGAAAAAACGCCATCAATAGGAGGAAGAATGGCGCAATTAGATAAAACATTTCCAACAAATGATTGCTCCTTATGTATTTTAGCACCTAAAATGGTTGAAGCTTTTCGTAATCCAAATATTGAACTTTTAACTTATAGTGAAGTAAAAAAAGTCGAAGGAAAGGCGGGAAATTTTAGAGTAACTATTCTTAAAAAACCGAGATATATTGATGAATCTAAATGTAAGGGTTGCGGAGATTGTGCTGCAAAATGTCCTAAAATAGAAGTTCCAAATGAATTTGATATGAATTTAGGTAAAAGAAAATCGGTTTATATACCATTCCCTCAAGCTGTCCCTCCCGTTTATTTAATTGATCCAAATATATGTTTAAAATTAACTAAAAATGTATGCGGAGTATGCAGTAAAGTTTGCAAAGCTGAAGCCATAAATTATGAACAAAAACCTGAAAATATTATATTGAATGTTGGAGCTATCGTTATTGCTACGGGATTTGAAGCACTTGGAAAAGAATTATCCGAAAGATGGGGTTATAAATATGAAAATGTAGTTACTGCATTAGAATATGAGAGAATATTATGTGCTTCCGGCCCATTTGGCGGTCATGTATTACGTCCAAGTGATCATACAGAACCTGAAATCATTGCCTTTATTCAATGTGCGGGCTCTCGAGATTTGAGAGAAGGAATACCCTATTGCTCGAGTGTTTGTTGTATGTACACTGCTAAAGAAGCTATAATTACTTCTGAGCATTCAGAACATTCAAAATGTTATGTATTTAGGCATGATATAAGGGCTTACGGAAAAAATTTTTATGATTTTTATCGGCGTGCCCAAAATGAATATGGCGTAAAATATTTTCAAACAAAAATTAGTAGAGTGCGTGAAGATCCTAAGACAAAAGATTTATTAATCCATTATGAAGATTTGCAAACCGGTGAATTTAAGGATTTTCGGGCTAATTTAATTGTACTCGCAACACCTTTAATTCCATCTAAAGGAACTAAAGAGATTGCTGAAATTCTTGGAATTGAAATTGATGAATACGGCTTCTTTAAGGAACGGGATTTTACCAATAAATTTAAAACATCTAAAGAAGGTGTATTTATATGCGGATTTTGCCAGGGTCCAATGGATATACCGGAAACCGTTGCAGATGCCAGTGGTGTTGCAGCGGAAGTCGCAGTTTTATTGAAGGATGAAAAATTTTCCGAAATTAAAGAAAAAGAAATCTCTAGTGAAGAAATTATTGTAAGTCCCTCGGATAAACCTAGAATCGGTATTATGGTTTGCCATTGCGGAATAAATATAGGAAAATATGTTGATGTCCCTAAAGTTGTAGAATATATCAAAACATTACCGGATGTTATCCATTGTGAAGATAATTTATATTCTTGCTCAAGTGATTCTCAAGAAAGAATAAAAGAATTAATAAAAGAAAAGAATCTGAATAGGTTTATAGTAGCCTCATGCACTCCAAGAACACATGAACCTTTATTTCAAGAAACATGTGAAGAGGCTGGATTAAATAAATATCTATTTGAAATGGTTAATATTCGTGATCAATGTTCTTGGGTTCATATGAATGAAAAAGAAGCGGCAACAGAGAAAGCTAAAGATTTGATAAGAATGGCTGTTGCAAAAGCCAGATTGCTCCGCCCTCAAAAGGAAGAAACGCTTAAGATAGAACCTTCAGCCTTAATAATAGGAGGAGGCATAGCAGGAATAACGGCTGCCTTAAATATTGCTAAGCAAGGCTTTAATGCTTATTTAGTAGAAAAAGAAGAAATTTTAGGAGGAAATTTAAGGAATATTAATGTTTTATTTCCTGATCATCAAAAATCTGATGATTTATTAAATAAATTATTGAAGGAAATTAAGAGTTATAAAAACATCCATATCTTCTTAAATGCTAATATTTCCGATATTAAAGGATATATTGGAAATTTTGAAATTGAAATATTATTAAAGAATCAGAAAACCAAAAAAATTAAAGTTGGAACAATAATCGTTGCTACAGGTGCCCAAGAATTAAAGCCGACAGGCACATTCCTATACGGAAATTCTAATAAAAATATTTTAACGCAAATGGAATTGGAACAAAAATTAAAACAAAATGATATTGAACAATTGAAAAAAGCTAAACAAATTACAATGATTTTATGCGTAAATTCCAGACAAAAGGAAGGCATAACTTATTGTTCTAATATTTGTTGTGATGTAGCTCTTAAAAATATCTTTGAGCTCAAAAAGATCAATGAAAATATAGAAATTTTTGTTTTATATAGGGACATTCAAGCAGCTAAAAAAGAGTTTGAAAAATATTACCGTGAGAGCAGAAAAAGTGCGATGTTTTTACGATATTCACTTGAAAAATTACCTATTGTTTCTAAAATCAATAAAAAACCCGAGAAATATAAAATTAAAATATTTGACGTTAATTTACATGAAGAAATAGAATTTGATTCTGATTTTATAATTCTTTCAAGTCCGCTTGTTCCTGGAGAGGATTCAAGAACTTTAGCAAAAATGCTGAAAGTTCCGATTGATGGGTCCGGCTTTTTCTTAGAAGCACATGTAAAATTGCGTCCTTTAGATTTTGCTACGGATGGAATATTTTTATGCGGCTGTGCTCAATGGCCAAAAAATGTCCAAGAAACAATTGCACAGGCTAAGGGTGCTGCAGGAAGAGCAAGCCGATTCCTTAGTAGAGGTGAAATAAAAACATCCGGATTAATAGCTGAAGTGGATCAAGATAAATGTATAGGATGCGGAAAATGTGAAAGTGTATGTGCATATAAAGCAATAGAATTAACAGAACAGATAAAATCATTTGAAGATGTATCCTTAAAGATAAAGAAATCTAAGATATACCCTGCTTTATGCAAAGGATGCGGAACATGTGCGGCTACTTGCCCTATAGGTGCAATATCCGTGAAACATTATGATTTCCATCAAATAAATGCTATGATTGATTCGTATTTATTAGAAAAAACATATGCAGAGTGATTAATAAATGCAAAGTAAAGAAAAAATTAAAGAACAAGATCAAGCGGATTTTAACCCAAATATTGTTGTATTTTGTTGTAATTGGTGTAGTTATGCCGGAGCGGATTTGGCGGGTGTATCAAGATTTCAATATCCCCCAAATATTAGAATTATTAGAGTTATGTGTTCGGGAAGAGTTGATCCCGCATTTGTGTTAAAAGCATTAAAAAATGGAGCTGATGGTGTTTTAGTAAGTGGATGCCATATCGGTGATTGCCATTATATTTCTGGAAATGAATATGCAAAAGAGAGATTTGAAAGATTACACGGGATTTTGATAAAACAATTGGGAATCGACCCAAATAGAGTAAGATTAGAATGGGTCAGTGCTTCTGAAGGCAAAAGATGGGCAGAGATTATAACCGAATTTACGGAAAATATTAAAAAATTAGGTTCTTTTGAAAGAAATTATTAAAATTTAGATTAAATCTTTTCTTTATTTTTAATTATGTCTAATTCTAAAAAGTTAAAATTAATTGTAATGGGCGTAGATGGTGCAATCCCGTATTTACTTGATTCATTCTTGAAAGAAAATGCCTTACCAAATATCGCCAATCTAATAGAAAATGGAGTTAAAATGGAAGCACTCTCAAGCCCCCCATGTGATACGCCAACTAACTGGACTACAATAGCTACGGGTGCCTCTACAGAGATGCACGGAATTACAAGCTTTTATCTTCATATTCCGGGAGAACCTTTAGATTTGGGATTAAAAGAAAGATCAAGAACGCAATTATCAAGATATTGTAAAGCAGAATATTTTTGGGACATTGCAGAAAAAAATAATTATATCCCTTATGTTGTAAATTATCCGAGCGGATGGCCGGGAAATTTGAAAAAAGGGCAAATAACCATTTTGGTATGGCCGACACCTGAAGCATTACCCCGTGTATTAAAGCCATCTTCAACTTATACTTGCCCTTATAAAGATGATAATAAATATTCTTTAGAAATTAAATTAGGCATTAATACCCCAAAATCCGAATTTATAATTGAAAAAATTGATAATGATTTTTATTTCAAAGATAATCGTAATACCGATAAAATATTGATTAATGATAAAGATTGGAGTGAATGGATTAAATGTGATATTAATACAGAGTATGGAGTTTTACCTTGTTTATTTAAATTAAAAATCCTAAAAATAAATTCTGATAACCTTAAAATTCAATTATCTTCAATTTATAATATAAAAGGATGGAATAATCCCGATCTATTAGGTGAAGATATAATTAAAAATGTAATGAGCCTAGATCTTAATCCGCATGATGAAAAAATTGAATATAAAATTACTTCAGATGCGGCGTCATATATAAAATATGCACAATTAGAAGCTTCAATAATCGGAAAAACAGTTGTGCTCGCTAAAAATAAAATTAATTGGAATATTTGTTTTTTCCATATGCATTCACTTGATTCTATAAATCATAAAGAATTAGCTAATCTATATAATAAATTCCCAAAATATTCTGAAGAAAAAGAGGAAATAGTGCGAAATAACATAGAAAATGCTTATAGAATTGTAGATGGGCTTGTAGGATATTTAATGAAAAAATGTGTCGATGAAAACACGATATTTGCTTTTGTATCCGATCACGGCGCATTACCATCTTGGAAAATCGCAAATATTCCACTGGCATTAATGAAATGGGGCCTTCTCTCTTATAAATGGAAAAGTTCCGAGAAGAAATTTATAGTTGATTGGAAAAATACTCAAGCCTTTCCATATATTGAGCCTACATTTGTTTGGATTAACCTTAAAGGAAGAAATCCAAATGGTATAGTGAAAAAGGAAGAATATGAAGATATCCAAGAACAAATTATTGAAGCACTTTATAGCATGCGAGATCCGGAAAATAATCGAAAAGTTGTCAAATTAGCTATAAAAAGACAAGAAGCGGACTATTTAGGATTAAATGACAAAAGAGTTGGGGATGTGATATATTTTTTAAACCCGCCGTATCAGGTTTATGATGAAATATTTGAACAATTAGATCCATCTTTAATTTCTACAAAATATATTGTAAAACCCGAAGTTTATGATGCTAATCGATGCATCGGCTCTCATGTATATTA
>CAZVTX010000053.1:1494-15345 GCA_964629395.1 uncultured archaeon | reverse complement strand
AGAATAACAATAATTAAAAAGAAATTAAATGAAAACGATTAATCATATTAAATATTTTTGGAGGTAATAAAATAGAATAAAATGTTCTCTTTATAAATTATTTTTGATATCTAAAAATTGAGTGAATCTCAAGTATTTTTTTCGTAATGTAAATTTAAAAATAATTGATTTAAGACCGACAAAAACCACGTCTGTATCAAATGGGTTAAAGTCGGAAAAAGGGGAATGATAATTTTTGAATGAAAATCCGCTTTTTATCCAATTTAGATGGGAAAATTGCGATTTTTGACCATTTTTGTAGGTTATTTTCCTTCCGACAGAATTCGAGGTGTTATAGCGAGAATTTTTATCGGCTTAATTTTATAGATTATTAAATTTCGATTCATTATTTAAATCTCAAGATACACTTAATTTCTTTTTGATTTTTTTATTTCTAAATTTTCTTAAAATATAAAATTAGTATAGGAAATCATTTCCTCAAGAACAAAATTCGTCCAAGTATCTTCAATCTCTCCCGTATTATAGAGATCTACGATGAATGACTTATAATCTTCAACCTCTTTCACGCGAACAATTGCAAAAAGGCCATATTCATCTCCTATCCTAAATAGATCTGTGATATTAATATTTTCTTCTAAATTTTTTGCAAGAGAATCATATTTCGATGGATCTTTTGGTTTTATCCTTAGTATGTATTTTCCCTTAAAACCAAGCATTCTTGGATTAAAATTAAATGTATAATTCAGAATTATTCCTGCTTTTTCTAGACTTTTAATTCTATTATAAATTGTAGGCTGAGAAATATTAATATTAAATTCTGAATTTAAAATTTTTTTTATTTTATAGGTAGAAAGCGGTTTAATACTTTGCTTATCTCTTAATATTCTCAAGATTGCAATATCTTTATTATCCAGATTACGTTTTAGCTTTATTTTTCTATTTTTTAATTTTATTCCATTAGTTTTAAAAATCTTAATTGGTTCCACAATTTGATATTTTTTAAAATAAGATTTTGCCATAATTTTATCAATCTTTTGTAGAGTTTTTTGATATTGATTAGTAGATTCAAATATAAATAAGGCAATTAGAGAAAATTCGCCAAAAATTCCGTCTAACATTCTTAATTGCGGAATAGTGAGAAGTTTCTCTACTAATTCTGGTTCTTGGGGGTTTGTCTTAATTTCCAATAAGACGTATCTTAAATTTATTGGTTCATTTGGGAAGATATTAATTGTAAAATTATTTATTATTTTTAATTCTCTTAAACGATTTATCTTATAACGAAGATTGGTCCACCCTTCTGAAATATAATCATAATTTCCTTCTTTACTGAATCGAGAAGAGAATGTTACTTTTCTAATTATAGCTCGAATATTTTTCTCAGCTTTCATAATAATTTTGAATTATAATAAAAATTATTTATTAATTTAGTAAATTAATACAATAATTTTCCTAATTTAATTAAAAATATGTTTATATTCTTATTAAAACTAAATGAATTAATTAATTTATAGAGGAATGAAAATGGTAGAGTATAAAGTAGCTGATGAAAATTTAGCTGATAAGGGAGATGAAGCTATATATATAGCCGAAAGAAAAATGCCGGTTGTAGCAAATATCATTAGAGAGCGTTTTTCTAAGGAGAAGCCACTAGAAGGAATTAAAATTGCTGGATGTTTACATATAACAAAGGAAACTGCCAATTTAGCATTGACACTCCAAGCAGGAGGAGCCGAAGTTTACTTATGCGGAAGTAATCCATTATCTACTCAGGATGATGTTGCGGCAGCTTTAGTAAAGAGGGGTATTAATGTTTTTGCGTGGCATGGAAATACCAGCGAAGAATTTTATTGGTGTATAAGAAAATGTTTAGATGCAAGTCCTAATATCTTAATTGATGATGGGGCGGATATGATTGTTACTGCTCATCAAGAATATGAAAATTTAATTAGTTCAGGAACAATAATTGGTTGCCAAGAAGAAACAACAACCGGAGTAAAACGTTTTGAAGCAATGGAAAAGAAGGGAGTATTAAAAGTTCCGCTTTTTCCCGTAAATAATGCACGATGCAAAAATCAATTTGATAATGAATTAGGTACAGGACAAGGTATTGTAGCCGCTATTAATGGAATGCATATTTTATTTGCTGGGAAAAATGTAGTAATTGCGGGTTACGGTCATTGCGGGAGCGGAATGGCCCTAAGAGCAAGAGGTTTAGGTGCTAATGTTACAGTCACAGAAGTAGACCCTATTAAAGCTTTACAAGCTAAATTTGCAGGTTTTAATGTGATGCCTATGGCTAAAGCATTACCTAATGCGGATATTGTTCTAACTGCTACGGGATGTAAGCATGTAATTGCACCAACTAAAGAAATGTTTGATTCTATGAAAGATGGTGTGATTCTCGGAAATTTAGGACACTTTGATATTGAAATTCCCACAAAAGAATTATATGAATATGCCGTTGAAATAAAACCTGTTAGAAAAGACGTAGAAGAATTGACCTTTCCAACCGGAAAAAAAGCATACCTTTTGGCAAAAGGTCGGTTGGCTAACTTAGTTTTGGCAGAAGGGCATCCAAGTGAAGTAATGGATATGTCTTTTGCTTTACAATCTTTAATGTCTGAATACATTGTTAAAAATAGAGATAAATTAAAACCTGGAATTATAAAAATTCCTGAAGATATAGATGATAAAGTAGGCTATCTTAAATTACAATCAATGGGAATTGAAATTGACAAATTAACCGAAGAACAATATAATTACATTCATGGATATGAAGAAGGAACGTAAAATATTTTTTAATTTTATTTTAATTTTCTAAGGGGTTTAAAATTTTTTTGGCATCAAGATTTCCGTATATCTCTTTAGCAAGCTTTCTTAATCCTTCAATTCCAATTGGTTCTTCTTTTAATTTATGAGATTCCCATATTTTAATGTTATTAAACTCTTTTTTAATTTCTTTTAAATATCTTTGTTGGTGATCTCTAATTTTTTTACAAAATTCACAAGAGGCTGCATAATCCGATGGAATAAGCATATTGATATAAACCCCTTCTAATTTAATATATTCTTTCGTTAGATCACGAGCTCTCTTAATTTCCTCGAAGCTTGGCTTTTCCGCAATGGTTACTAATCGTAATGAGCCGACAGTGTGCATTAATTCACTTATACGCTCACCACGCTTTTCTAATTGATTTAACATATCTAGTATTTCATCAGCTAATTCTCTCTGAGTTTCTTTATTGCCAAACGGTCTTATTACTTTAGCAGCTAATTTTGTTATCCCCTTTAATGCACCTCTAATAGAACTATAAAAGCTTAGAGAATATTTTAAAAGAACTTTTACTTTATCTTCAGGGATTTCAAATAACGCAATCATATTTCCCGTTGGCGGAAAATCAGCTACTATTATATCAAATTCCAAACTATCGCTGAATTTATCTCGATATATACTATCTTCAGCATCTAAAATTTTTTGAAAGAACATACTATTTTTTAAAGCTATTGGAATCGAGTCTGCTGTAAAAGTTTTATCTATAAAATCTTTTATTTGAGGTAGCATACCTACTATTGGCATTCGTTTCATTAATTCACGCATCTTTTCCGCAAAAACTCTTGTATATTCTTCAGCATATTTATCAGGATCGGGTTCTATTGCCCATAAATTTTCTTTAACTTGTGTTAATTTATCTCCAATTTCCGTTCCGAACATATCGGTAAGATTATGTGCAATGTCAAAAGAAATAAGCAATATTTTTTTTTCGGGGAGCAAGTCCGATAATGCGACAGCTGTAGCGGCACTTATTGTACTTTTACCAACACCGCCTTTTCCTCCTAATACAATTATTCTCTCAATCATTTATTATCTTGAATCAAATCATTTTTTAAATAATTAAAAACTAGCTTTCAATAAAAATCGATTTATACTTCTAAGAGTATTATAATAGATAATAATTTTATTTAGAAGATAAAAAAAATCTTAATTTTTAGAAATAGTAAAAATTATATTAATCAACTAATTAAACTTATATAATCATCTAAAGATGATATATTAAATATTAAAATAATAAATAAGGATTATAAAAATAAAATAAGAATAAAAAAGTATCTGAAAAAATAAAAATCAGAACTTTAATCAAACTTATAAATTAAAATAATAATTATCATCATCATTAAATCAAAATTATCATCAAAAATAATAATATAACGGTTATCATTTAATCAAATCACCAATATCATTAATTAAGATCAAAGGAAAAATAGACTAAATAAGTTTATATTATGAACTTATGAAGTTCTTATAGTGTATAATCCAAAATCCAGATTTGGATTTGGATTTTAGGTTAAATTTATAGGTTTGGTTAATAGTTCTGATTTTTAATTAAAAATTAAAATTAAGTGAGGTGTATATAATCACGGAAAAAGAAAATGTTTCAGCAACAGATTTTACTACAAAATACATAATAGAATCTAAATTTACCGTAAAGGGTGTTGTTGAGACATCGGATATTGTTGGAGCGATTTTTGGTCAAACAGAAGGCTTACTTTTAGATTTAGACCTTAGAGATTTACAAAAATCCGGAAGAATTGGCCGTATTGAAGTGGAAAATGAAACAAAAGATGGTATTACAACAGGAATAATTAGAGTGCCTTCCTCATTAACAAGAAAGGAAACTGCTTTATTGGCTGCCACGATCGAAACCGTATCAAGAGTAGGGCCATGTGAAGCAGAGATAAAACTTATCGAAATCAAAGATGTTAGGGAGGAAAAAAGGAAACAGATTATAGAAAGAGCTGCAGAATTACTTAAAGAATGGGATCAAAAAGCAATGGAATCAAGCGAGATTGAAGAGCAAATTGAGACCGATATAAAATTAAGTGAAATTATCTCATGGGGGCCCGATAAATTACCTGCTGGACCAGATGTGGAAAAAGATTCTGATTTAATTATTGTGGAGGGCCGTGCGGATATATTAAATCTTTTAAGAATTGATATAAAAAATACTGTGGCAGTTAATGGAACTCAAATACCCAAATCCATCATTGATTTATCTAAAAAGAAAAAAACGGTTACAGCATTTTTAGATGGTGATAGGGGTGGTACAATAATACTCAATGAATTATTACAAGTAGCAAAAATTGATTATGTTGCCAGGGCACCTGAAGGCTATGAGGTTGAGGAGCTCACCAGAAAACAGTTAATTAAAGCCTTACAAAATAAAAAACCTGTCAGTGCATTAAAACTTAAAGATAAAAAGGAATTTAAAAAAGAATATAAAGGTAAGGATGTTATCTTATATAGATTATTAAAAAAAATTAAAATCAAGGATATTGAGAGGGTAAAAGAAATTATTGATAGTATTGAACCAGGATATTCAATTGGTTTAGATAGAGGTCTTAATCAAACATTCAAATTACCCACATCCGAAGTTTTTGAAAATTTAAAAAATTATAAGGATACTAAACTACTTATTATTCACGGTGTTCTAACTAAACGTTTATTATCACTTTCAATCAATATGAAAATAAAATTTATAGCTTGTAAAAATAAAGAAGAAGATCTGGTTATTCCTGATCAAGTTTCTGTCTTTTATTTTTAACTTTAATTTTTAATTTTCATTTTTTTATTCTTTAAAATTATTTTTCTTCTATCAAATTCATTTTGACATTTATTGGGAGGCCTGCTTTTATAGAATTGGAGACAATACAATGTTCTTCATATATTTTCTTGCATAATTCAATTTTTTCCTTCTCTTGTCCCGGTTTAGGCTTGAAATCTATAAAAACATCAACATTTATTAGCCTTAATCTATTTTTTGGACCAATATGCTTTAATTGCCCATCAACAATAATGCTAAAATTTTCTATTTCAATTTTATTTTTCCTAAAACAATAAATAAATGTTGAACCAATGCAGCCTCCTATTCCGATTAATAAATATTCTACAGAACTCGGTCCTAGATTAGTGCCATGAAAGGATTTAGGCTCATCTATGTGGATATTAGAAAAACCTCTGGCGGAAGCTATAAAATGAAGATTCTCCGAATATTCAATTTTAATTTGCATATAACAATATTAGATTTTCAATAATAAAAATAAGATTTATTTTCCTACAGGCAACACTACACTGAAAATTAATTGAATAATATAAGATAAAACGCCTAAAATAACCATTCCGATCGCTACAATCTTAAAAACTGTCCAATATTCTTTACTTGTTGGTTTATTTGCTATTTTTAAAATTCTGCGGGCATTTGTAAAAAAAGTTGATAAACGCTCATATAAACTTGGTTTTTTACTTTTAGCATCCTTTGAATATTTAGCATATTTGGGATAACGATTTGACACAATTAAGATAAATTTGATTTTTTAAAAAAGTTTGTGCTTAATTTTTAATTTAAACCCAAGATACTTGAGATAAATTTGTTGAGATTAAATTTTTCAAGATCATCATATCCTTGACCAATTCCAACAAAAATAATTGGTTTTTTAGTTTCATGCATAATAGATAAGGCGGCACCTCCTTTTGCATCAGCATCAAGTTTAGTTAAAATATTTGCGTCAATTCCTACATTTTTATTAAACTCTTTTGCTTGATATAATGCATCATTACCCGCAAGGCTATCTCCAACAAAAACAACTAAATCTGGTTCTGAAATTCTGACGATTTTTTTCATTTCATTCATTAAATTTTTATCGGAAACTTGTCTTCCAGCAGTATCAATCAAGACTACATTAATTTTTTTCGATTTTGCATGTTCAATTGCGTCATAAGCAACGGAGGCAGGATCAGAATTATATTCTCTCTTAATGACTCTTATTCCCACGTTATTCATATGTTTTGTTAATTGTTCAATAGCGCCCGCTCTAAAAGTATCAGCAGCAGCAGCTACAGATGTAAGGTTATGCTTTTTTAAATAATTTGCAATTTTTGCTATTGTTGTTGTCTTTCCTGTACCATTAACACCTAAAAAAACAATAACATAAGGCAATCCTTGGGAATTTTTCTTTTTAATCTCTTCAATTAGATCGATTTCTTTTTCCGGAGTAAGAATTTTTACAATAACTTTATGAAGTGTATCAAAAAGTAATTTTTTAGTGGAGGATAATACCCCTATTTGGTTATTTTTTAAATCATCAATAATACCTTGACATATATCTTCAGCAGTTTCAAAAGCTACATCATTACTTATTAAAAGAAGTTTTAAATCTGAAATAGAATTTTCTAGTTTTTTTTCAGTAAGTGTCTTTTTTACAAAACTCGAGAATGCTTTTTTTAATTTATCCAGCATCACTAATTCACAAAATCAAGCTTAAATTTTCAAATTTCATTTATTTTGGCGGAACTGGAGGCCCCCTTCCCATTGAAGCCTGTTGCATTGCCATTGCTAAATTTTGAAGTGCTGATTCAGTTTGCTTTAATTGGTTTGAAGTATAATTTAATTGTTCTCTATGTTGTTCAATCAATTTATTAATAAAATTTATTGCATCGTCTATATTTTTCTCAACTACTACATCTTGACTAATATAAAGGAGAACCTTTTTAGTATCTCCAATCGTGCCTTTTAAATTAATCAGACCGCCTACAGGAATGAGGATCTCTTGTCCATCTTTAACGTCATTTAAATTTTCAAGAGTTGTTTTTGTAGTCATAAGATTTTGAAGTGATACATTAATAATATTTAGTTGATTTTCAAGCATTTCCTGCTGTTGCCTTAGAAATTGAAATTGGTATATTGCTTGGCTTTGCGCTCTTGAAGGATCTTGCATTTAATTCTAACCTTATTTTATTTTTAATTTTATTCTAATTGAGATAATTCTTTAATAACATAATCCCGAGCTTCTTCAGGAGTGATTTCTTCAATACCTAAAATCGTAATTTTTCTTCTGTAAATACCAATTGAAGTAATTTCAGCTAAAGCTTTTTCTAAAGCATGTTCTTTTTTTAAAGCTCGGACTTCTTTCCTAAACAAATATTTTTTATGATTTTTAAAGTATGTTCCGGTAATTCTGAAAATCTTTATCTCAGACATCTTTTATCTCTTATTAATTAAATTAAGATGTCTAGTGGTTTAAAAATAATAAATTTTGCTTTTTTTTTAGAATTAATTATATTTTAATCTAATAATCGTAAAACATTAGTAAGTCTCATCATTTCTGGACCCGTGCTATCTAAACCGAAGATTCCTGATTTATCATTTACTATAGCTCCCGATGATAGAAATGGTATACCTCGATTTATTGTTGATACGTCTGCTTCTTCTACCTTTAGAATTTCTTTTATTTCATCTATTTCATCATCAGTACTTAGGGGATGAACAAGGCATCCTTTATTATTTGCAAGAGAGATAGAGCCGGGTAAATAATAATTAGCAAATTCATAAACAACCGTCTCAACATTTAGAATATCTTCAATTTCTGTGCGATAATCTTTTAAAAGAGAGCTTATTATTGCCCCTTTATCATTACATAAGATTAAATTGCCAAAAGCATTGTCTATGGATTTAAGAACTCCAATTTGATAATCATCAGATAGATTCTTTTTTAAATTTTCCAATTCATCATCTCTTATGATATTTGGTAAAATAATTCCGTAAATATTGGAAGCAATATATACACCAAGTAATTTTGAATTATTTATTGTTTGAGGATATAGAGGTACATCAAAGATTTCTTTAAATTTTTTAACAGTAGATTGTAATAATGTAGGTGGAAATAAAACGAATCTATTATTTGCTTCTAAGAATATTCCAATAGAATTATTTCCGAAAACTTGAGCTTTTAAAATCGGCACTTAATCCTCACTAGATTTTTTAGAAAAAGGAGCGTTATTATTTTTATTTTATAATTTAAGAAATTAAGTTTGATTATTCTGCTAAATAAACTACCACAAGGGAATCTACGTTTTTAGTACATCGGACTTTTAACTTTCTCGGAGGTTTTTGAATTCCTCTTTCCCATATCTTTTCATTAACCTCCTGGGAAATTACTAATGCCTCCGGTTTAAAATGTCTTGTTACAAATTCTCTTAGATATTTTACCGCCTTTTTTGCCCATTTATTTCTGGGACCTTTTCTTGCCTTTGCTAATGGAACTATGTATATTCTCTCATCAATTATCTCTTCTTTTGCGACCTCTTCTTCAACTTCTTCCGGAAATTCTTCTACGCCTTCTTCTTCAAAAATTTCACTTATTTCTTCTTCTTCAGAAATTTCATCTAAAGAAAATTCCTCAATTTCCTCGATTTCTTCTTCCTCTTCTTCCTTTTCTTCCGCCACTTCTTCGGAAGATTCAACACTTTCTAAATCATCACTTAATTCTTCTTCCAAATCGTCAAGATTTATTTCTTTTGCTTTCTTTTTTGCCATCCTTAATCAACAACTAATTTTTAATTATAAAATTAATCTCTTTTTAATCTATGATTTCTCCAATCCCTTCTGGTATAGGGGCTCCATCTGACTTTTCCATTTGTTCTCATTATTATCCAACTAGGTAATGATCTACTCTGCTTGAGTTTCTTGCCCCTTCTAATTTTAGATGGTAAATCTTTATTTCTTGCCATATTTATCTCTCTTTTTTAAAATCCTTCAAGATTTTTTATTTTAAATTCTTTTTTTGGGCCCGCTGCTGATATCTGTTTTAGGAACTCCTTAAAAGCTCTATCAGATAAAGGCGTTGCCCCTCTGAGCCTTCCCATCTGGAAAAGCTGTATTAACTGGAGTTCAACTTGCTCCGCAAATTGTGGTCTTACTAATCTTATATTTTCTAAACGTTGCCTTGCTTCTGTAGATAAAATTTGACGCATTATTAAATATTTCTGTTGTTCATAAGCCTTCTGCTGTTCTTCAATAATTTGTTGCTGTGCCGCTTGTCTCTGCAATTCTTCTAATTTTTTTCTTCTTATTTGCTCTAATTCTTCGTCCTCACTCAAGGTAAATTCACTTTACCTTTTTTTAAATATTCTGACCCTTATTTCTTAATATTGAATACGCTGTCCTCTCTAATAGACTTACACCCTCGGGAGATACAATCCTTCCTTTCTTTTCAACGGTTGTAATTAAATTTGCTTTTTCTAATTGTTGTAATGCAACTCTAATAATTTTTCCTGAACCTCTTGCACTTTTTGCTAAACCCCGTTTTCTCCTATTTCTGCCGCCGTATTTTTTTCTTAACCGATTAACTCCTATTGGTCCGTATTTTCTTACTTTTCTAAGTAATGATGCGCATCGTATATACCAAAAATTTTTATAATCTACAGGTGCTAATTCCTTAAAAAATGCCGTCTTCCAATATTCACTTCCCGGTGGCGGCTTTATCTCTTCAAATTCCTTTAGTTTTTCCGCAATTGCCTTTATTAATTTTTCGGTTTCTACGACGTATATCGACATGCTAATATCTTTAATTAAATCTTTCTTTATTATTATATAACACGATTTAAAAGAGTCGATAAATTAAAAATTTTTGGTATTTTAGGATTTAGAATTATGATTTCTAAAAAAGATTTTAATAGAATACTTTTAGCTCAACCGCATTGTATTATGGGTAAAAATGGACTTTCAGAAGAATTTATATCTCATGTCTCTAAACTTCTCAAAAGATATAAAATAATTAAAATAAAAGCTTTAAAAAATATTGCAAATAGAAATAATATTAAGTCTTTAGCAAATGAATTGGCTAAAAAAACACAATCTTACCTTCTTGATGTAAGAGGCAAAAAAATTATTATCTCTAAATATCCTCTTGAAAAATAATGGCGCGAAATTATAAAAAAATTATTAGAATCATCTCAAAAAATCGGATGCTTTATTTACTCCATAGAGCCCATGAAATATTTCCCGAAAATAGGGAGTTAGCTAATGATTATGTACAACTTGCAAAAAAATACGCACAGAGAGCTAAAATAAGAATACCCGCTAACTATAAGAAAAGAATCTGTCATAAATGCAAGCGATTCCTTTATCCTGGTATTAATTGTAGAATAAGAATGCAATCACGTAAGGGCAAGGGCTCTCATGTATCATTAACTTGTTTGGAATGCAATCACACAACGAGATATTATATTAAATTAAAAAATAGGAAAGCTAAGCAAAAATTATAAATTTATAACTTAAAAGATTAAATTTTAATCAATATGCCCTTAATATTAATTTTAGTCGAATGCGGTTTAGAATTAATACCAAAATCATTAAGGGAAAATCCTAAAATAAAAAGCTTATTACGGGAAAAAACTTATGCTTGTCAACTTCTCGATAATGCATTACACCATTTTGCCATGAATAAATTAAAAAATTATCAAAAAAGAGGCCGCCCCGATATCGTGCATCTATGTTTATTAAATGCTCTCGGCTCCGTCTTAAATAAAAGGAATCATTTAGAGTTATACATTCATACAATTAAAAATAGAATTTTTAAATTTAATCCTGAAATCCGTATTGCCCGAAATTATAATCGATTTAAAGGTTTAATGGCAAAATTATTAATTGATGGACATATCGGGACTAAAACCGAGGAATTAATCAGCCCCGTAGGCAATTCCTTAAAAAAAATTATTCAATCGTATCAAAATCCTAAAATTTTGGTTTTTTCAAGAAGAGGGAAACAATTATTGGATTATAGAGAATTATATACCGAAAATCTTGATGATAATATCATAGCAATAATTGGTGGATTCCAGAAAGGAACATATTCAAATCAAATATCTAATCTTTCTAAAGAACTTATATCTTTATCATCTCTTTCTCTCGATGCTTGGGTAGTAGTATACAAAACTATCGAATATTATGAACTTAAACATAAGATAATTTAAAAAATCTAAAACATCAAAGTTAAATTTTATAATACATTTAATTTGTCACACTTATTCTCAAAAATAAGCGCCGTTGGTCTAGCCTGGTTAGGATATCGGCCTTCCAAGCCGGCGACTCGGGTTCGAATCCCGGACGGCGCATTTAATATTTAATTTTTATATTATTATTCTATTATTTCAGCTTCAAATTAATAAATTTCAAATCTCCGAGAACTTACAATGGTTTACATATTTATTTTTATTATCAAAAATTAAATTCTTTCATTAAACATTTTTTAATTCAAATTTATTCTTAATATTTGTTATGTTTAATTATGAATATAAAGAATTCAAATCCGCTATAAATGTTTTAAAATATCCGGATTCTTGGTTTTGGTGTCGTTACACCATTAATCCTTACCAAGGATGCTATCATTCTTGTATTTATTGCGATGCTCGAAGTGAACGATATTATTTAGAACATTTCGAGAAAACTATTGTTATAAAAACTAATTTAGATAAATTACTGGAAAATAAGTTTAAAAAATCCAAAAAATTTTTTCGGGATGTAATTGGGCCTGGTGGAGTTTGCGATGCTTATCAGCCAATCGAAAAGGAAGCCCAAAATACTTTAAAAATATTAAAAATAATTGCCAAATATAAATTTCCGATCAATATCGCAACAAAAAGCAATTTAATCCTAAGAGATATTGAATTATTAAATAAAATTGCAAAAGATACTTGGTGCACAATTGGATTCTCGATAACTACGATGGATGATGATTTAGCGAATTTTTTGGAACCGTTTTCTTCGACTCCTTCCGAAAGAATTGTCGCATTAAAGCAAATAAAAGAAAAAGCTCCTGAAATTCAAGCAGGTGTGTATTTTATTCCAATTATTCCTTATTTGGAAGATAATAATGATAACCTCGAAAATGTTTTAAAAGAAACCAAAAAAGCTGGTGGAGATTTTATCCTTTTTTCGCCAGGTTTAACTTTAAGAGATTTACAGAAAAAATTTTTTATTAATAAATTAAAAAATTCTCCATATAGCTATATTATTAAACCTCTCTTAAAGCTTTATAAAAATAGGACTTATCCTCCTTTCGAATATACTAACGCTTTAAATAAAAAATTATATTATCTTTGCCAAAAATATAATTTACCCGTACGGGAAAAACGCTGGATTCCAAAAGATTATCGCAAATGGAATTATAAAATTTCAGAATACCTATTAAATAAGGAGTATATTAATTCTATTTTAACAGGAAAATCTGACAGCACTATGAAATGGGCCGGATTAGAATTGAATAATCTTAATGAATCAATTATCTCTATCTATAAAAGAGGAGAAATGGCAAAATTACGCAATTTTCCAAAAAGAATTGTTAAATTAATTGCTCCTATAATTGAGAATTGTGAAGAATTTAAGCAAAAGACCTCTATTATAGATTTTCTATAAAAACATTGAAATATTCTTTATTAATTTAAATTTATAGCAAAATGTTTACTCATTGTAAACAATTTTCCCCGACGTTTATCTTAATATTCATCTCTATTAATGAATTATTCACCAAGCGAATATTATAATAATAATCAAAATTCTTATCTGGCTTTAATTTTTATTATATAATAGTGTTCGGTGGAGGAATTTTATAAAAATAATTTTGTCTTGATATAATGGGATCACTTTTTCATATTATTATTTATTTTGTAAATCAGCAAGAAATTTATTTTTATTATTATGGTTTTAATTATTTTGCTAGAGCTCTCTATCTATCTATTAAAATATTAAATTAATGATATTCTTAGAAAATTGATGACAAGGAAAATTAAAGTATTTGTTATAAAGCGAAAAGAGAGTGAATCAATTCAGCAAGTTGTTCTTAGAACTTTAAAATTAGCACAATTAAAGCAAATTGTTAACAATTCTGAAAAAAATATTTTAATCAACCCGAATTGGGTAACTGCTAAGCATTCTGACACGGGCAATGTTACCTCCACAGACACATTAGAAGGAATTGTGATTTATTTATTAAAGGAAGCTAAAATCGAACCCGAAA
>CAZVTX010000053.1:0-1394 GCA_964629395.1 uncultured archaeon | reverse complement strand
ACATTAGAAGGAATTGTGATTTATTTATTAAAGGAAGCTAAAATCGAACCCGAAAAAATTACTGTTGGAGATGGTGGAACCTCGGGAATCTCCGAAAATGTCATGGAAATTAATGATGTTTTCAGACTTAAAAAATATGGGATTAAAATTCTTAATTTAAATAAAGATGAGCGTATAAATGAAATAAGAATTCCTAATTCTTTAGCACTTGAAAAAGTAAATATTGCAAAAACGGCAATTGAAGCTTCTTGTATAATATCCGTTCCTTCATTGAAAACGCATAGTATGGCTGTTACAACATTAAGTATGAAAAATTTAATGGGAACAATCTTACCTAAGGGCGTAATGCATGGTAGATTACACGAAAAGATTGCCGATTTAGCTGGATTTTTCAGAAAGAAAATGAAATTCCAAGTTATAGATGGAATAATCGGTTCAAATGGCTCTGAACTTGGAGGTAAACCAATAAAAATGGACTTGATCATTGCAGGAGATGATCCTGTTGCTGTGGATTTAATAGGAAGCATGATAATGGGAAAATCAAAAGATTCTGTTAAATATCTCATATATGCGGAGAAAAAAGGGCTTGGTACTGCAAACTTAGATGATATTGAAATTATAGGCGAAAAGATTAAAGATGTTGCCAAGAATTTTTAAACTAATAAGTTCTAAGTTTTAATTTTATATGAAAATCTAAATTAAAAAATTAAAATAGAATGAAATTGAGATATAATTAACGATATTTTCAATATTTTTCTAATAATAATTTTAAATCTTTAACATGTCCGGAGAAAAACCTTTAGTACTTCAAGCTAAAGCCTTCATTAAAATGATCCATTGGATGGCTCAATTTGCAAATTTTAATATGGAAATGGGGTTATGGGTTGAAGCTATGGGGATAATGTTTTCCAAAGAAACTGCTGATAAATATGTAATTGTTGATGCAGAAGGGATAACCTCCGGAAATCTTGTATATGTCGAAACAAGCCCCCAACAAATTGCAGAAATAGTCAGAATTGAAGATCAATTAAAAGCAGAAGATCCTAATATATTTGCAGGGGGATGGTTTCATTCTCATCCTGGACATGGTTTATTTTTTTCTGGCACTGATACTGCAAATCAAGCTTATTGGCAAAATAGTAATCCTAATGGTGTGGGACTTGTTTTTGATTTAACTCAAGTCTCTGAAAATTTTATTGGATTTAAATTTTTTAGACTTGATGCAGCCCAAGCACATAGTTATCATGAAGTCCCCTATACTCTTTACGGGTTTACAGAAGAAACACTTATAGAGGCATTTAAACCATTAGGGATTGAATTAAAAATAATTCATAGATTGGCAAAAAATTTAGGTTTAAAATCAGCTGAAGGAGTTGTGGAGTTTGAAAAAATTG
>CAZVTX010000052.1:12853-15386 GCA_964629395.1 uncultured archaeon | reverse complement strand
CACAAGAAATACTGTTTCTTGCGCTTACTTAAGAAATTAAAATTTTTATCAAAGTTATGAAAATAGAAGAATGAGAGTATCCATATTATTCGGGATGCAATGATCGCAGGTAAATTAATAAAAAGCATAACTATAGGGTTAAATACGTATATCGCGGCATATATAGAATTGTCTAAGAAATAAGCACCTCCAATATAAAGCCCCGCTAATAAAATAATAAAAGGGAGTGTCAATGTTAATATTATTCCGTATTGGAGAGATCTGGGAAATCTTTTAAAAATACGATTTTTGTATCTTATGTATAAATCTTCTCGACTAAGATTTGCATATTTACTTCCCCAATAGAGATATAAAAGTAAAGCAAGAAAAACCGGAATTATTGTGAATATATATAAAAGGGATGTGAATATAATAGTAATAATTATTGCACTTCCGCCATATAAAACTCGTCCGAAGTTCAGTATTTTTCTATTTTGTTGTCTATCACCTGCTTTTTGCAAAAAAACTCCTGCAATCATCAAGCTATAAACCGCAAAAAAAATTGCGATATATATATTAAGAAATCCGATTAAAATGACCACAATATTTTTAGCAATGAAATATATCTTTTCTTTAGTCGAAAATTGATATTTAATCTCATCATCAGTGCGCTTAGCAAATTTAAAGAAATTAATATAGTATGCAATTATGAAAATCGCTCTTGAAGTAATAATAAGCGGTAAATTTATATACAGCATTTCGTTGAGGTCAAATATAAGGGCAAAAATTATCGCAAATACCTGAAAAATTAGAATAATCCAATGAATCATATTTAGAGATTCGTTATAGTTTTATATAAATTTAATTATCAATGTTAGTTTAGTTGTGTCTTTTAATAGCTAACTTAAAATGTTATAAAATTAGAGAATTTTAAAGTAAAAATAAGAAAAAAAAAGAAGATTTATATTATACGGAAATATGAGATTGCCTTTTAATCTAAACTAAACTAATAGCAATCTTCATATCTTCTTGGGTTACTTTCTTTCGGCCGGAGTGCTTGGCAATATCTAAAGCGCAGGCGGTTAATTTTTTCGCATATTCCTCTAACCAATCCATTAATTTGTCTACCGCTGCGCGGCTTACGATCTCGGCTCCAGCCTTTTTCATTAAAGCCCTAAGGGGACTCCATGCAAATGCAGGCATTTTTTTATTCCTCCACTAATTTTGTTTTTTAATTTTTTTATTAATTATTTACTCGATATAATTTTAAGGTTTAATAAAACCTTAAATTTAACCATAATAGTTATTTAATTATTAGTTATACTTATATTTAAATGTGATGGTAAGTTCTGCCGAATTGGGCATATCTGATCATCCAAGACTAATCGACAAAAAAAATAGTAAGTGATAAAAACAAAAATTTTTGATAGTGAATTCTATGACCTAAATTTGATCAAAATTCTTTACGATATTAATCGGTTATTTTCCAATAATTATTAACTTGAAGGTGTTTTCGCAAAAATTCGCAGCCCAAATATTGAATTTATTATCTGAGCTTTCTGATAGTATAAGTAAGGATCTAATCTGAAAGAATTGAAGGCACAAAATAATAAATATTAATCTTTTTTAAATATTAACTATTTTTATTTTTATTTAATTTTGAGCCGTATTCATATAATTTAAGAAATGCCATTGCAGCCCTATGAATGCTAGGATATACTATAAAGCCATCATTCAATAATTTTTTATAATAATTTTGGCGCACTTTATGAGGATATTCAGGTAATACTAAGATTAAAATCTTGTTTAATGATTCGATATGTTCTTTAATTTTTAATAAATTGTTATAATATTGATTAAATCTTTCCTCGTCCCAATGTAATGGTGAGTCAGTCTCTATTATGAATAAATCAATATCATCATCAATTGCCGCCTTACAGAGATTAACAAAAATCTCAGTAGCGACAATCCAAGGTAAATCGAGAGGATTTGATAGAGATCCTATTTTTAAGGGATATACATTTCTTAATTTTTCTAATTTTGTCCCCTTAAATTGAGGTAAATTTATTCCTAATTCGGTTAATTCATCGGTATCGATAATACCTAAGCCTCCTGACCAGACTACTAGTATTGCATTCTTAGTTTTTGGAAGATATTTAATTAATTCTTTATTTTGAATCCTTTTTTGCCGCTTATATCTTTTAAAAAAATAATTAAATAGAAATGCTGTATCAAGTAAATCATTTAAGTTTTTTCCTACATTTATTGTTGGCGTTTGCTTAAATATTGCATTCCATATCCTTTGTGGAGTGCCTAATGATCCAGTATGGGATGATACTGCAGTTTGAGCACGTTTAGTTCTCCCACCTTTAAGAAATAAAACCGGTTTATTCATATTTTTTAAAATATTAAATAATTTGCGCCCTTCATGATTATAAAATTTTGAAAATCCCTCAAAATAAACGCATATTAAATCTATATCATCATCTTCATTAAAATATAAAAGAAAATCGGATACCTGTAAATCGACACAATTTCCGACACTCACACCTTT
>CAZVTX010000052.1:0-12753 GCA_964629395.1 uncultured archaeon | reverse complement strand
TCAGCTTCACCGGTTCCAGCGGAAAAAAAATGGATAAAATTTATTTTTTTCTTACTTGTTATTTCTTTTAAAGCCTTAACAAGAAGTTCTCGCCGAACCGCTAAAATTAATAAGTCAATTTCATCATCCGGGATATCATCAACGTTTTTATAACATTTTAATCCTAAAACTTCGGATTCCGAAGTATTAATCAAATACAATTTATTGAGATCAAAACCATGCTCCTTGAATCCATTTATGAAATAATAAAGCTTATCTTTTGCCTCGTATATCGCAATATTACGCGGCTTGAACAATCGATCTAAATTAGGCGCTTTTAGAGTAGTCATAGTATTAAATTTATTTTAATTTTGGAATAATAAAATTGCGTAATCAAATTAAATTATATGAAAGTCTTTTTATTTTGAAACTTTAATCTGAATTATTATTATGAGGAAGCTCTTTTGAACAATTATAACAAAATAACGGGTTAGAATTAAATGTTGCCCCGCAATAAGGGCATTTTCTAATGATTTTTTCTTCTAATGCTTCAATATCTGCATCTAAATCTTCTTTTTTGGCTTTAATTGCCAATTTTAAAAGATATGAAAAGGCGATTGAAATTAGAATAATATATATCGTTAAAAAGAATGTTCGCAAAAGTAAACCGTTAAAATTTATTTTATAATATTCAGGTGAATAACGTGATAGAAAAATATAGAGAAAAAAATTCGGGAAAAATAACGCAGTTAAATTCCTCGAAATTACGGTTCTTGGTTTTTTATATATAAAAGCGGGAATAAATGATATAAATGTCCAAAAGCAAAAAAAAATAATAAATTTAGATTCAATTCCGGTAAAAAAATCATATAAGACAAAATTCGCAAGTATTTGTATTATTAACATTCTCTCTTTAGATATGCCATCATCAAAATCTATTTCAAATTTATAATTAAAAACAAAAATGAGAATACTTAATAAAATAAATTGTATAATAAAAACGAATAATTTACTTTCAATGATTTGCTTTGCATTCATTTTATTTATTGTATTGGCGATATATTTCAAATAATCTATAAAAATTAATAATATTTTAATTAATAATAATTTAGAGATTAAAATCTAAGAAAAACCGCAAAATTTTTATTTTTTGCTATACTTTTATTCTTACAGTGAAGTTATTTCGCCCTCATTTTATAAAAAAAGTTAACTTCTCGAGAAGTAAGAGGATGTTATCTCGTGCTGATAATAAGAAATGTTCATTTTATATAATTTTTAAAAGCTTTCATTTAAAATATTAGGAGGATTAGAGGTATGAGTTATACATTTAGTAGGACTAAAATGATCGAAAAAATTAAATTCGGTCTTTTAAGTCCTGATGAGATTAGAAAAATGTCTGCTGCCCGTATTATTACCGCAGACACCTATGATGAAGATGGACTTCCCATCCCTTCCGGGTTAATGGATCAAAGATTAGGAACAATTGAACCCGGTCAAAGGTGTCAAACATGCGGTAATCTTGTAAGTAATTGTATGGGACATTTTGGCCATATCGAATTGGCTCGTCCCGTAATTCATGTAGGTTATGCTAAAAAGGTTTTAAAAGTATTAAGATCAATTTGTCCTGAATGCTCCAGATTAACTTTATCAGAGGAAGAAAAAGAAAGATTTAGGCAAGAACAACAAAAACATAGAAAGATTTATTTTGAAGGAGATGAAGATTATTCTAAAATTGTCTTTAAAAAAGCAAGAAAGAACAAAGTTTGCCCGTACTGCGGTGCTCATAAGAAAAAGATCATTATAGAAAAGCCGACCACATTTTATGAAGAAGAAGAAAATAAAGGTTCCAGAAGGCTTACACCTATAGAAATTCTTGAGAGATTGAAAAAGATGACGGATGATGACCTTAGAATTCTTGGAATATCTCCCGAAAACGCGAGATTAGACTGGGTTATTCTTACGGTATTGCCAATCCCTCCGGTATGCGCTCGACCGTCCATTACACTTGATAGCGGTATCCGTTCCGAAGATGATTTAACTCATAAGCTTGTAGATGTAATTAGAATAAATCAAAGGTTACGGGAGAATATTGATGCTGGAGCGCCGCATTTAATAGTGGAAGATTTGTGGGAACTACTTCAATATCATATTACTACTTATTTTGATAACCAAGTTTCGGGAATTCCGCCTGCAAGGCATCGATCTGGGAGGGCTTTAAGAACGCTTACACAGCGATTAAAGGGAAAGGAAGGACGATTCAGAAGCAATCTAAGCGGTAAAAGGGTTGATTTTTCCGCCCGAAGTGTTATTTCTCCAAATCCTTATATAAGTATCAATGAAGTGGGTGTTCCCGTAGAAGTTGCCAAAATTTTAACAATTCCTACAAATGTTAATGAATGGAACATCGAAGAAATGAAACAATTAGTTCTTAATGGACCCGATAAGCATCCTGGTGCAAACTATATAATAAGAAATGATAGAAGAAGGATAGACCTCAGATATGTAAAAAACAGGCAAACAATTGCGGATATGCTTGCACCCGGCTTTACAGTTGAAAGACATCTAAATGATGGTGATCTTGTTTTATTTAACCGGCAACCATCTCTCCATAGAATGTCAATAATGGCACATGAAGTTAAAATTATGGATGGAAAGACTTTTAGATTAAATCTTACTGTCTGTCCCCCTTATAATGCTGATTTTGATGGCGATGAGATGAATTTACATGTCCCGCAGAGTGAAGAGGCAAGAACCGAAGCAGAATTATTATTAAAAGTGCAAGAACATATTCTTTCACCCCGATTTGGTGGTCCTATACTTGGTGGTATTCAAGATTTTATTTCAAGTGTATTTCAATTTACAAGTAAAGATTCCCTATATAATAAAAAAGATGCTATGAATTTGCTCTACATGGCAAATATATTTAATGATAATCCCGATTTTAATTTTGATGACCTAAAACCTGTAATAACTGACCCTGAACCCATGTATTCAGGAAAACAACTATTTAGTACATTACTTCCGGATGATTTAAATCTTAAAGTGAAATCAAAATTCTGCAAAAAATGCGAAGTATGCAAAGAAGCGGATTGTGAATATGATGCCTTCGTTTGGATTAAAAACGGACAACTATTAACGGGAACAATTGATGAGAATTCTTTCGGAGCGATGCAATCTAATAATATCTTACAAAGAATTATAAAAGATCACGGAAATGCCCGGGGTCGGCAATTTCTTGATGCTGCCACTAAAATGTTATTATATGTCATCAGAAAAAACGGGATGACTATGGGACTTGATGAAGTATATATTAAAGGAGAATCTTATGAAAAGATTCTTGAAATTATTAGAGAAGCAAATGAAAAAGCAGAAAAATTAATAAAAGCATATTATGAAAATGATACTACTGTATTGAAACGTGCACCTGGAAGATCACTTCGTGAAACCTTAGAACTACGAATCCGTCAGGTATTAAATGAAGCAAGAAGCAAAGCTAATGAAACTGCTGCTCTTTCTATCGGAGATAAGGCTCATTCTGTAATTATGACAAAATCGGGAGCGAGAGGAAATATTCTTAATCTCGGCCAAATGTCCGCTATAGTGGGACAGCAAGCTATTCGAGGCGAAAGAATAAATAGAGGTTATAGTAAAAGGACATTACCGCATTTTAAAATCGATGATTTAAGTCCTGCTGCCCGAGGATTTGTAGCATCCTCATATCGTAATGGATTAAAGCCTACGGAATTTTTCTTTCATTCAATGGGGGGTCGTGAAGGTCTAGTAGATACTGCCGTCCGTACAAGTCAATCAGGATATATGCAACGCCGACTTGTTAATGCACTTCAAGACTTAGTCGTGGAAAACGATGGAACCGTTAGAACATCTGATAAAAATATCGTTGAGTTTAGCTTTGGAGATGATTCAATAAATCCGATGTATACCGAACATGGACAAGCGATAAATATTGATGTACTTTTATTAAAAGCTAAAGCTTTAGATGTAAAAAAATTAGAACAAGAATTAAAAAAGATTAAATCTCAAATTCCTGCTAAAGAAAAGCCAACAAAAAAAGAGGAGAAACCAAAGAAAGGTGCAAAAACTAAACAAAAAGCCGAATCAAAAAAATCTGAGTTAAAAGAGGAGATTTCTGAAAAGAAGGAAGAATTGGATGAAGATCAAATGAGATCGGAATTTGAACAAGAAACGGGCAAAAAAGCGATTTGGCGAGGAAAAGAAACAAAAGCTTATAAAGAATGGCGAAAAGAAAAATATGGAATATAAAATTAAATCTCTTTTTATTAAAAATAATTTTGATGTAAATTTAAATCCAAAAAATATTTAACTCTTCTTTCAATATATTAAAATGTGTATAATATTATGTCTCATTTTCTTCATATTATTAATTAAATTTTAAAGATTAAAGTGAAATTTTTAAAATGGCAAAAGCAACTCCCGAAATAAAGGAAAAATATTTGCAAGAATTAATTGAAGATGGAATTCCCGAGGATTTAGTCAACCATGTTAGAGAAAAAATAAAGGACGAAGATTTAGATGAATTACAATTAGAATATTTAATGAATAAAATATTTATTAACTATTATAATGCATTAATAGAGAGTTCTGAACCAGCAGGCACTGTTGCAGCACAATCAATAGGAGAACCCGGAACACAGATGACACTTCGGACATTTCACTATGCTGGAGTAGAAGAATTTTCAGTAACTCAAGGTTTACCAAGATTAATTGAAATTGTAGATGCACGCCGATTTCCTTCAACACCCCAAATGGAGGTTTATTTAGAAGAAGGTTATAGAGAATCCGAAGAAACTGCACTTAAAGTTCATAACCAAATTGAGCAAATCCGTATAGAGCAAATTACAAGCGATGCAGATTTAGATTTTATAGATTGGACAATTGTTATTAATTTAATTCCTGAGATCTGCGAGAAAAAAGGTATTGATATTGATGAGATTCCCGAGATTTTAAAACGTTATAAAAAGAAAGGAACTATTGAGCGAAAAGGAAATTCTATAATTATCAATCCTGGTGTTCAAGATTTGCAGGCACTTCAGAAAATGAGGGAAAAAATTCTGAAAAAAGTTGTAAAAGGTATTCGGGGGGTTAAAAGAGGTTTGCTATCACCCATTGATGATGAAGAGTCAGAATGGGGTATAAAAACCGAAGGGACGAATCTCCAAGGAGTTTTACAGATAGAAGGTGTTGACGCTACAAGAACTGTATCGAACCATATTCATGAAGTTGAAAAATTATTCGGGATTGAAGCTGCAAGAAATTTAATTATAAAGGAATCATTGAAGGTTCTTGAACAACAAGGTCTAGATGTAGATTTACGTCATTTACTTATACTTGCCGATTTAATGACGGTTAGCGGTACCATTCAATCAATTGGTAGACACGGGATCTCAGGTTCTAAATCAAGTGTTTTTGCAAGAGCCGCTTTTGAAGTGACAGTTAATCAACTTTTAGATGCCAGTTTATATGGAGAAGAGGAACGACTTTTAGGAATTCCCGAAAATGTAATAATTGGTCAAGTTTGTCCGATTGGAACTGGAAGAACAAAAGTAATGATGGATCTTGACCAAAATTTAAAATTAGTAAGAAAAAAAGTAGAAAAGGAGAAAAATCTATAGATTCTTTTTAATAAAATTGTTAAATATATTTTACTAAAAAAGAATATAAAACAAAAAAATTAATATGATGAATTATTCTAATAATTACTTCAAAAATGATATGAATTTAATTACGAGTCGATGTCACTATGGCTAAGAAACGATCTAAAAAAGTAGGCGCAAGTTTAGATTTATCTCGAAGAAAAATTAAAGAATTTGATATAGATACTAATATTAAAGTAGCCTATAAAACGGGAAAGATAGTTTACGGTAAAAAACAAGTATTAAAAGGTCTTAGGGAAGATAAATTTAAAATGTTAATTGTAGCAAATAATATTCCTAAAGAATTTTATAATCAATTAACTTATTATAATTCATTAATGGATAATAAATTATATATCCATAAATATAAAGGTTCAAGTTGGGATTTAGGATTAGCCTGTGCGAAACCTTATATGATAAGTGTTATCGGCGTAATTGACCCCGGAGATTCAGATTTATTAACGCTAAAATCAAAATCATCAAAATAGACGGATTTTTATGTTAAAAAAGAAGGTTAAACTTGATAGAGAATCGATGGAATTAATGTCTTTATTTAATAGTATAACTGAAGCAATCGTTAAAGATTGTGTTATTTTTAAATTACCTGAGAATAATACCGAGGTAATTATTTTTCTGGTTAAAAAACAAGATGTGGGCAAGGCAATTGGAAAGGCAGGAGAAAACGTAAAATCTTTAATAAGCCGATTACAGAAGAAAATAGATATTATTCCCTATTCTGAGGATTTAAATGAATTTATTCAAAATATATTAAATACAACTAAAGATCCTATAAAAGTTCAAAATATTGAAATTAAGGAGAATAAAAACGGAAAAAAAACGGTTATCATCTCGGTTAACCCACAAGATAGAGGAAAAGCCATCGGAAAAGACGGCTCAATGATAAAGAAAGTAAAAGAACTGGTCTTACGCCATTTTAAAGTAGATAATGTTATTATAAATACTAAAAACTAGATTTCTCTGTTAAAGAGATTTAAAAAATCGTATTCTAAAAGCAAGAATCTTAATTATAATTTAAATATAAAATATTAGTAGATTTTAACGAGTAGGCTTCTCCTTTTTACCTTTTAATAGAGCATCTAAGGATACTCCATTAACTTTAACTACTTTCCATCTAACACCAGGTAGATCACCAATACTTCGACCTTTAGCGCCGCCAATTCCTTCTACAATGACTCTATCGTGTTCTTCAATAAAGTTAAGGGCACCATCACCGGGAAGGAACGCTGTTATAGCCTTACCATTTTTCTTTAATTGGACACGGACACATTTTCGGATTGCGGAGTTTGGTTGTTTGGATTCTCTTCCTACTTTTTGGAGTACAATTCCAAGAGCTTGAGGTGCACCTTCTAACGGATCTGATTTTTGTTTTAATTTTAATTTTTTTCTTTTGTATGCGGTTTTACTCCATCTAAATCTTCTTCTAATCCGTCTTAATTGTCTTGCGGCGTAAAGGCCTTTAGGTTTTGCTATTAGTACCACCTTTTTGTTATTTCTTAAATATTAGAAATTTATAAAATATGTTTAAGAAAATAATGAGGCTTTAAACTTAAAATTTATTATAATTGAAAAAACTAATTATTTGAAAAATAGAAAAAGATTAATATTTCTAATAATTACAATCAATATAACCTTTATAAATATTAGTGTAGACTTTTATGAGCATTGCCAAGAAGGATATCAAATTATTTAATGAATGGTCGTTTGAGGGTATAGAAGTAAAGGATTTTACATTAGAACCCTATATTAATCTTAAAAAAATAATTGTTGCTCATTCATGCGGACGGCATGAACATAAGAAATTTTGGAAATCAACAAAGGTTTCAATAGTAGAGAGATTTATAAACCGTTTATTATCTCCTGGTTTTATTAGTAGTAAAATTAAAGGTCATAAGAGTTCTTATGGCTCTGGAAAGAAGGCAAAGATTATAAGAGCTGTCAGGGATGCATTTAAACTAATAGAGTTAAGAACTGGAGAAAATCCTATTCAAATTTTAGTAGATGCGATATGTAATTGTGCACCAAGAGAAGAAACTACGAGAATTACCATGGGAGGTATTTCTTATGCTTCTGCTGTAGATATATCACCCCAGAGGCGGGTGGATTTAGCTTTAAAATATCTTGTTCAAGCAATTGGTGCGCGTTCTCATTCTAATCTTCAGCAATTTGAGGAAAATATTGCTACAGAATTAATATTAGCTGCTAAAAACTCCCAAGACTCAAGAGCAATCAAAAGAAAAGATGAAATTGAACGTATTGCAGTTTCAGCAAGATAATATATAAACTTATTATTCTTGCTTTAAATTTTTAAATTAAATTTATGATATCACCAATATATTATCCTTTTTCGTCTTATTCTTCCTAAATTTTTATATAATATTTAGATCTATTATAAAGATAAGTAGATTAAAAGAATTTAATAAAATTAAGGAATTATTTTGGAGTCCGACAAAATTACAACCGTTTTGGAAAAACAATTTAAGACTCTTGGACAAAAAATAAGGATTGATATATTAAAAATACTAAATAATCATAAGAATCCAATATCATTTTCGCAACTTAAAAAGGATATTGAAGAATTAAATTATTTCGGAGTTAATTTATCATTTCATTTAAAATCATTATTAAATGTGAATTTAATTTCTTCTGAGTCAGGGTATTATTCTCTAACATCTATGGGAATAGAGATTTTAAAACATGTTTTATCCATAGAACAGGTTCTTAATAACCAGCATAGAGTTTTAATGATCAGAACTTCTAAATATTCAAAAGAGCCATTTGATATTCATAAAATAGAAGAATATTTAATTAAAGAAGGCGAATTGGAATTATTTTTAGCAAGAACCATCGCAAATCAAGTAAAAGAGCGTTTAATGAAAACTAATATAGAATATTTAACTGCACCGTTATTGAGAGAATATATAAATGGAATATTAATCGAAAATGGTCTGGAGGATGTAAGAAAAAAGCTAACACGTTTAGGTACACCTCCATCGGAAGTTTTTAAATTATTTAATTCTAAAGAAAATGATGAAATTTCGCCACAGAGATTTATAAATATTTTAGGATCTGATGTATCTGAACAATTTTTATTACTTAATTTACTGCCTACAAAATTAGCCGATGCTTATCTCTCAGGAGAAATAAAGCTTTTACACTTAAATTTCTGGAGTTTGAGACCATTATGTTTAACTACTAATTCTTTCTTTTTTAATGAGCTTGTTGATAAAAAAATTAAAAATCTTTTCGGACAATCTACTTTATATAATGATATAAAAAAAATCTTAGAATTTTTTAAATTAATCAAGAAATTTTCACTTTTCTTTTCCGAAGGGATTTTTTTAAGCGATTTTAACAGATTTTTTGATAATTTATGTAATAATAATGAAATTAATACTTTAAAAGAGATATTTAATATATTTTGGTCCGAATATTATAATTCATTCTATCTAAACGGGGATTTATCTATACCATTTAGATTCAGTTTCTATAAAAATAGAGAGAATTTGCCTGTTTTTATTGAGTTTTTATTAAGTTTACTCAATATAAATCAAAATTTTAATTATAATTTAATTTCCCCTATAATTACCGATGTATCTTTTTTTAATACAGATATTTTCCGAGATTTTGTCAACTCCGGTAAATTTATTAAATCCCATTTACCCCGAAAAATGATTTTTATAAATTCTAAAAATAGTGAAATTACACCTTTACTGTTAAAAACTCGTGGTTCATCAAAAAATAATATTATTTTAGATAAAATATTCGTTAATCTTCCGATGGTTGCAAATTTATCAAATCAAGATGATACTACATTTCTGGAGATTTTAGAGGAAAAAGTAAAGTTAATTTTCGATTTTTTCAGCAAAAAGAAGGAATTTCTACTACAAAAATTAAATAATCTAAAAATTTGGCAAGAAATTTCTGAAAATGTTTGCGGATTAAAATCTGAATCTTGCATTGAGAATTCTATTAAAGTTATTAGCTTTTTTGGTTTAAATGAGGCAATTACGATACACTGCGGAATTGAATTAGATAGAGTAAAAGCGAGTGAAAAATTTGCTTTTACAATATTAAAAACCATTAAGGATATTATAAGAGAAGAAAATTCTTTAAAAAACGAAAATTATTGTTTAAGCGCTCCTCACGCAGAAATCAATTTTAAGAGTTCTTTATGTAAGAAAGGCTCCGAATTAATAAAAAATTTGGAGCAAGACGGATATAGGATAATTAGAAAGAAAAGTAATTTACCTTTAAATAAGAAAATGGCTATTTATAATAAATTTAATGAGATCCTCGAAGGAAATTCCGTATTTGTTGCAAATTTTCCGGAAAATTTAGAAAATTTTTATGAATTAATCTCAAAAATGATTAATTTAAAAATCAATGCATTTAGAATAATTTAATCTTTTAATAATTCTGCTAATAAAGCTTTTCTAAGTTGCAATCCGTACCATGTCTGTTTAAAATAGATTGCTTTTGGAGATTCATCCACTTCAGGAGAGATTTCAGTTATTCTAGGGAGAGGGTGCATTAATTTAAAATTATCTTTTGTTTTTTCCAAATCTTCTTTTTTAAACACATATGCATCTTTAACTTTTTCATATTCTTCAATATCTGGAAATCTTTCTTTTTGAATTCTTGTCATATATAAAACATCTAAAAATTCAAGAATCCCCCGATATTGAGTAGTTTCCTTATACTTAACACCTTTTTGCTGTAGATACTCCTTTTCTCTATTTCTCATAGTTAATTCCTTAGGGCTGATAAAATATAGATTAACTTCGTAATTTGATAACATTTTAACTAAAGAATGAACAGTTCTTCCATATTTAAGGTCTCCTACTATTCCAATATTTAATCCATCTAAGGTTCCTAATTCTTCCTTAATAGTAAGTAAGTCGAGCAAAGCTTGTGTCGGATGTTCCCCGCTACCAGATCCTGCATTAATTATCGGGATTTTAGCGAACCGTGCTGCTAATCTGGCTGCACCTTCAAGTGGATTTCTCATTACTATACAATCACAATAATTTTCCACCGTCCTTATAGTATCCGCAATACTCTCTCCTTTTTTAATAGAAGATACATCTCCACTTTGAAAGCCGATAACATTTCCCCCTAGACGATACATTGCGGATTCAAAGCTTAGACGAGTTCTTGTTGAAGGTTCAAAGAATAATGTCGCTAATATTTTTCCTTTCAATATAGTAGAATTTTTGATTTGCATCATGTCTCGAGCAATTTTTAAAATGTAATCTATATCTTCTCTGTCAAATTGGCTGGCGCTTATTATACCCTCTTTAAATTTCTCTTTAAACATAAAAATTTCTTGAATTAATTTTTAATTAAAATATGATAAATGATTTTAAAATATTTATTATTAAAAGAATGATTTATTTAAGAAAGGCTCTCTTTTTATTTTTTTATTCTCAAAAAATTTAAAATTCATAAATAATTATTAGAATCAACTAAAATAAAGGATAATTTGATAGAATTGAAGTATCCCAGAACACTTACACGTTATTGTCCGAGTTGCCGACATCATACAACTCATACGGTATCGATTTATAAAAAAGGAAAAGAACGTAAGATGAATCACGGTAGAAGACGTCTCGAAAGAAAGAAGAAAGGCTACGGTTCTTTTCCTAAAGAGATTTTTCATAAAAATGCAAAAGTTAACAAAAAAACATTACCTATATTACAATGTTCTGAATGCGGTAAAAAACAATATGCTAAAGCTTATCGTGTAAAAAAGTTAGAATTACAAGAAAAATAAATATTTAAAAGGTGAAAAAATACGGGAAATAGTAAATTAAAAGAATTAATTCCGCAACCAAAAAGTCGATTTTTAAGGGTAAAATGTTTAAATTGTGGAAACACTCAAATAGTATTTGGTTGCGCAGCAACAGAAGTTAGATGTCTTGTTTGTGAAAAGGTTTTATTGCAATCTACTGGCGGAAAGGCCCGAATTCTTACAAAAATTTTGGAAGTTCTTTCTTAAATTTCTGAATTCTCTTATTTAATACTCTCTCCATGTATGTTTACATTTTGTGCATTTAAAAAAAGTAGTGCTTGCTTCATCAGCACTTCTCGTTTGTTCTTGCCAAAATTCTGCTTCATTATGCTTACATTTAGGACAGGTCTTTTTTGTGATCGGATGTAAATTTATTTTATCTTTGCTGGATATTATTATAATGTTTTTTTCTAATTGTTCCTTCTTTTTTTGAATTTTCTTTTCAATTTCTTTTTCATCAATCTCTAATTCTTCTTGATAACCGCATTTACAAACTAAATAAGGTTTTTTATTAATTATCTGTTTTCTTAAAAGACCAGAACATTCAGGACAAAATTTTACCATATAGGTTTTCTCATCTCATCTTTTAACTAAATAATCAAATTATCTTTCCGATTATTAAAGAAATTGTTTCTTTAAATCGTATAATTTTTTGTAATATTTGAAATTTAAGTTATTCATATCTTGGATTATTATTGCTTCGATTGATTTTTCACCTTCGACATTATAGTTCAAATCGCCGATAACATTAATTAAAGCCCCTTTTTCAAAATTTATATTTAAATCTTGAGCTTTAACTTTTATCTGACCTGTGTTATCATCAAGGATAAACGTATCATCGTCAATAATTTCCCTAATATAGCCAGTCACTTGAATAAAAACATCATCATTTTTTATATCTTTGATAATTCTTTGAATAGAATGCATAATTTCCATTATTTATCACAAAATTTTTGCAAAATTTTTATTTTAATAATTTCAAAATTTTATGAGGTTATAAATATTTATATTTTAAAATATACTTGAGCGTTATTATTAAATCACTAATATTAAGTTTAATATTAAATGGAAAAAGATAATTTAATAATTAATATAAGAGAAGTATATAAAAAATAATTGAAGTTCTGGTTGCCATGAGTTTTGTATTAAAATTAGATAATAGTAAGGTATTAAAAGGTATCGTAGAGACTCTATCGAGTATAATTACGGAAACTGAATTTAAAGTTACTCCTGAGGAGTTTGTGATTACCGCAATAGACCCTTCACGTATTTGTTTATTAGAATTAACTA
>CAZVTX010000051.1:0-15462 GCA_964629395.1 uncultured archaeon | reverse complement strand
CATTTCAATGCTCATCTGTAAACCCGTATTATAGCCGTAATCATCGCCGACCATAACAATTGGAGGTTTACCGTATTTTAAAAGATCATTCATCCCCTTCAAGGCAAATTCGGCATAAAAATCATTAATTTCATGTAAAAAAGCTCTATCCTTCCTCCAAAATTTCGCAACATTAGCAAAACCGATTCCTAAATGTAGATTCTCCCAAGGACCCGAAAGCCCTGCAGCAACAATAAGATTATATTTATCCTCGCAAGTTTTCTGCAATTTATAATACTTTCTAAATGATCCAATGGGATATTTTAATTTTAATTTCATATAATTTTTTATGGACTCTTTTGAAGTAAGTCCTTCTTTTAACCACCACCAGTGAGGAATAGGGTTTTTGCGACGACCTTTAGGAGGTTGATATGTAGACATACGTGTGACGATTTTAAAACGCCCTCCGTTCATCTGAGCGGGTTCACTATATTCATCCAGCCAGATAATTTGACCTAAGAATGTTTGCCATGCTAAATCAATATCCAATTTAATTGAAAGCGCTATATGCGTAGGACAAATGAAAGGAATCTTATCTCTCTTATACTGTTTAAACTCTTCATAGGTAAAGCCAATTTCGGCAATAAAGCGCTCCATGAAATCCCAATCGGCACCTAAACAAAATTTCGGAATCCTTTTAGGTACTTTACATTCTATTGCAGTGCTCACGATTTCCCAAGCATCATTATCCTTCAATTAAATTGCACACCTCCCGATAATTTTTGCAAATTTAAGCAACTTCAGCTTGCCTTTCAGCTTAATCTTTCCGCTCAATAGATTCCAGAAATTCTTTAGCAGAAAATGTCCCTCAAGAGATTTTATAATCGGTCGAAAACGTCCTATTATTGCGCAATCATAATCAATATTTTTATCTTCTAAAGAATCAATCCGGGTAATTTTAAAATCGCCGTTAATTCCGTCTAAAGAAATTAAAGCGCCCGGGCTATAATCCTTAAAAAAAATTAAAATATTTAATTTATCAATACCCAACTCTTTCATTATTTTCCCCAAAAAACCGAGCTCCCTTGTCTGCCAAAAAAGAGAATAAAAAATTGCGGGTAAATTTACCAATTCTTGCTCCATTCTAAGTTTTCATGTTTTATTTAGCTTTATCTGCTAAATTATAAAATTGTTGTCAAAAATTATAAAAATTTCCTATTTTTTCTGTTTTAATGAGTTTTATTTAATGAATGAAAAATTACAATTTTATGAAATCATTTCCTTAAAAATTTTCTTCCTAATTTGATTTGTAAATTTAATCTAATATAAATTAAAAACTAAAATAACCAAAGAATTAAAATACTTAATTCTGATCAATTATTATATGCTATTCTTGACAAATGATTTACTTTCAAAATGGGGCTTTTTCGATGGAGATATCCTCTATCATTTAGTGCATGAAACTATTCCCGAATTAAAAGAAAAAGTAAATGAGGAAATAGAGAAAGATATCCTTCCAAAAGATGCATTTGCAATGTATTTTATTGATAATTTATTAGAGATAATCATAAGAAAATATATTTTACCAAAATTACCTTATAAAATTGTTTTAAAACGAGTTGTAGGGCACAATCCTGTAAGAGCGAGATATGTTAACGGAGTTGAAATTGATGATTATAACCCCGAGAAAAATATTAAATTAGAACCGGAATATATCGAAGTTGATGATGAGATAATAAAAGAAGAAGCTATTAAATATTGGAATAATCCGAATTATTTAAAGGAAATAAGAGAAAAATTTCCCGATACAGGATAATCAAAAACAATTTTAAATAAACATAAATAAAAATATAAGAAAAAAAAATTTATGGATTGTTTATAAATCTTTCAGCAATTTGCTCGATTCTTTTATTCATCTCTTTCAATGTTTTATTAATTAAGATATTGCCGTCCCTTTTTATTTTAAATTCTTTAATTTTACCTGCATTAATAGCATTATCCACAATATTCGTTAGTTCTTTGATTGAAATTGAATATTTAGCAGCATAATCATTCAAATTTAAGTTCTCTGAGCGAGATAAATCATTAATTATTTGGCTTAACATTATTTCTTCATTAGTAACGGGTTGAGATATTGAAAATTTCTCCATTGATTTTTCTTCAACTGATTCTTCAGCAAATAAAGCTTTCATATTCCTTCGGATTGGTATCGGTAAAAAGGTTGTTATGAATGCAAAGAGATAAAACAGAGAGACATAAATTAATTCGCTGTATGAATAATAATAGCCATACATTATAGTAGAGAAATATAGATAATTGGCTAAGTAGATAATTATTACCAAAAGAATGATATAAGCTATTACACTGTTTCTTAGTTTCCGAAATGTTTCCATTTTATTTAACTTCGAAAACTCTATATATAGTCCCATATTTTTCCTTAAAAACACTTTGGAACCGTAAGAGAGCATCATTGTAAGAAAGGTTAACCAGTGTAGGAGGAGAATTATAGTAAAGAAAATAAACATATACATATACGTCAACAATATAATAAATGCCGTTAATGATATTCCAAAATTAATGGTTGCAATAACAAAGAGGATAAAATTTGAACTATTTTTCAATTCATCGAATTTAATCCCTTTTTTAACCATATACAACACCTCTTATATTATTTTATACGCTTTTTTTATCCTTTTTTCATTCCAATTAATCCAGGCAGCTATACTGGTAGATGGAACCCTTCTTGTTTTCAAATCTTTTACAGGTTCAAAAAGCCAGATAGGAGTGGGATAAAAAACTCCTTCTTTAGCAGGTTTCCAATATTTTTCATATTCTGGGAATTTAGGACGTTCCATGACTCTTAAAACATTATTTAAAGGTAAATAACAACGCCAACCAAATTTGAATTCGTTTAAATAAATATTTGCCGCTAGAATTCCGCACTTCTTACGTAATTCATCAGGTATCTTTTCTTGGACATCACCACGCAGTCTTTTCCAATTTTCAGAACGTCTATAGACTTCAGTTAATATTTTAATACCTACTTGATAAATCTCAGGATGCTCTTGTTTTAAACACTCCCAGCAATGAACTGCCGTGTAATATCCTTGATGTTCAAATTTTACCTCAATTTCTCTGTTCCATTTTGTATCAATAACTTTCTTAAAAGTAGGATAAAATCGTCCCTCTTCAAAAAAGATCTCTTTTAATTTCTTATATCCTAAAGCTATTAATGGAATTCCGATAAGCCATAGAAATATAGAAAGCATTATCGCCATAATTCCAAAATAATAAGACAGCCAAAAAGGAATCATTATACAGCCAAGTAGTACTAAAAATGCTCCCAAACGGATTTGATTTTTTGCCTTTCTTTCTTTTTCTTCATCTTTTTTTAATTTACTTTCAAAAGTTTTCTTCACAATATAGGGAAAATCTTTATCGGGAATCCAATAAGAATGTTGAGAACACATATTGCGACCGCAGTGATGGCAAACATAAATTGGAGCACCTTTACATTCCTTTCTTAAATCAAATTCTTCACTAATTTCCTTCAAATCCGGTTCATACTTTAAACAAACGACTTTTTTCTCCTTTTCTAAAAAGTCAACGGCTAAATCTTTTACCTTATGAAATTTTGGAGTCATTAGTTTTTCCGGAGCCGATACTTTCAACAAAGAAACCTTTTTTCCCGAACGTATCTCGGCTTTCTCTAAAATCTTATCTATAACTTTAATTCGCTCATCCGCTGATGGAAGAGATTTTAGATCATCTACAAGTTGTTTCCATGTAGAACTGGATTTTTCAAATATATCTAATGCATATATTTTTTCTTTAGGTATTCCTAATTCAAACAAACTTTCGGCATAATCTATCATTTTATTCATTCACCTCCTCTTTTTCTTCAGGTTTAAATTTTATTCCGCTCATTTCTCTTATCCTATTTTGTAATTGATAGATAAATTCGGTAGAAGCATTTAAGATTTCGACATAGTTCGATTTAGCTACGGGTTTCGAAAGATTTTCTTTTGAAACATAGACTTCTTGGAAAAATGCAGGTTTAAAATCTTTAAAATACTTTTCTACTCTACAAACCTTCTCATTTGGAATATAAATAGGAGTTACCATATCTTTTTCTGTATCTATTAATAAGTTGCCGGGATTCCAGACAGGATTGAAATTTTTTTCTTTATTTAAGTTCACGGGAAATCCCATCGGAGTTATATAGATATAAAAACTAAAAAGCTGTGGATTCTCCTCATATAAACCGGATATCTTAATTTCAAAACTATCTATACGATCTAAAATATCCCTATCAAGTGAAAATACTAACTTTTTTTTATCTCCGCAAACTAACGAGTTTTCAAGTTTCCAGAATAATTCTTTATCCTCCAAAAGATATTCTGCATTACCATCTTCAACTTCAATTATCTGTAAGGCAGATGGCTGGATAAATTCCTTATGAACGCCACCAAATTTTATTACAATATTTACATCCTTAAGATCTGAATCAAATACCTGATTATAGGTGGTATTAGAGATGACTAAAATAATCTTCGCTAACCTACTTGTTTTAACCATTTTACTACCTACAGGTTGTTCGCTCTCAAATTCAATCAGTTCAGATAATATGAAGTCCTCAATCTCTATTTTCATACTAACAGGATGTTCCCAACGGAATGATTCTTCATCATGAGCAAAAAGCGCAAATTTAATCTGATCATCTTTTAGAAATTTCATTTTAAGATTTTCCCAATCCATATCAACCATTAAAAGTGAAGCAGGGATTTTTCTTTTTATCGCAGTATTGTAGGATATGTCAGAGATTAATGGAATTACATAATCACTTACAATTATTTCCCCATTATTTGTCTTTATTCTTATTTGATCGTCAAATTTCAAATTAGGCGCCGAAAATAAGATAAAACCAAAATTTATCTTATTTTGACCAGAATATGATGTTAATCCGTAATTTTCAAAAATAGATTCATCTTTCATTGGTGTATTTACATATAGATCCATTAGATCTTTCATTGAATAATCGATCCTACTTATATTTGGAAATACAAAAGCACGTAAGCCATCCATTGCCTGCTCTTCAACGGGTGCACCCTCTTGTATCTTTATCTTAAGTTTATTACGCTGCTGAAATAAAACATTAAAAGCTTTTGTATTAGCTAATCCACATGCAATGCTCATTGGTCGTAATCGATTCTCTTCCTCTAATACAGAATCTCCTATAAATGGAACATTCTCTTGTAATTCTTCCTCAATATTTTCGGTCTCAAAACTAAAATCCTCAGAAAGATTTGGAATCTTTTTGGAGACTTCTAAGGGCGCACCACATTTAACACAAAATTTTGAGTTTATAGGGTTTGGCGTGTTGCACTCTGGACATAACTTGTTTAAAGCCATATTTTTACCCTCCATTATTTACATTTTTTGAAAAAAAATGTTAAATAATCTTCAATTTTAGAATATATAAACTTTTAATTTTTTTTATAAATGAATAAAAATGGAAAAAAATCACGATTTAGAGGATTTATTTAAAATAATAAAGAGATATTTCCTTTTGAACATTAAAAATCGCCATTTTACAAAAATTAAAGCGATATACGAATTATTTACGGATAATCCCATTAGATTCGATGAGAACAACTTTAAAAATAATGAAGAAATTGAAAATTTTATTTATAATTTTAGGCGTAAATTTAATGATTTATTCATTAATAAATTAAACGATGAGAATAAATTAAAAAACTGGTTCAGAAAATTGGAAGTAAAAAACCGATACAATCAATTAATGAACGAAAATGAATTATATGACTTTGAAAATAATTTAATAAGAAATAGAAAAGAAATAATAAACGGAATCTTTATATATTGTCCATTTTGTATGAATAAACTTGAAAAAGATGCTGAAATATGCCCATATTGCGGGTCATCAATAAATTAAAGCGTTTATTGCCTTAATTTTTTTTTTATCCGCAAATACGTATTATTTCTTAAAAATTAGATTTTTTGTCTAAATCGATTAAAAAATTTAATAATTTGCAAATTTAATTTGTTATTTGAAATTTTAATATGCTTTTTAGAGAAAATTTATTTTATGCCAAGGAAAGATTGAAAATAATACAAAATATGCTGTATGATAAGATAATATCAAATCGGCTGATCTTTAATGAATATATTATAAATGTATATTTGTGATTTGTAATTAAAAATATATAAAAAACAAAAACACAAAATAAAATAAATAAAAAAAAAACAAGGTGTATGATATGGTAAAATTTGCTGATTTGAAGGAAGAAGGTGAAAAATGGGCTTCTGAATTTTGCAAAGCCTTAAATGCAAATCCAAATTATAAAGCTGCCGGTAAAGGTTGGAAAGGAGCATTGCTTTTGATAATGAAAGCTTGCGGTGAAATTGAAGAGGATGTTAAAGCTTTTGCAGATTTGGAGGATGGTACCTGTAAAGGCATAAAAGTTCTCGGCCCAGACGAAGAGCCCCCATTTGAACCTATAATGACCGTGACTGGTTCAATGTATCTATGGAGGCAAATAGCATTAAAAGAAAAAGATCCTATTCAATGTTTAATGTCAGGAGACCTAATTCTTGAGGGAGACATGGCTCTTGCGATGCGATATGCACGAGCAGTAATGGAATTAGCGAATACTGCCGAAAAAGCTGATAATACACTATTAACTAAATATGATTTAGGTTCTGGAGAAGATTAATTATTAACAAGGAGGTTTTATAATATGAATGATGAATACAAACCGCCCGTTGATTATTCAATGCCGCGTCAGTGTGGTTTATATGGTCCACCACCATATATTTACCATAATATGCGGGCAATCTTAGCTGTAGTTCAATGTGAACCGGGTTTAAAAGAGAAATTCTTACCTCCCGAATTTGAACCAATAGAATATGGTTTAGATCTTATTTTCATAACAGAATATCCAGAATCTAATTTGGGTCCTTATAATGAAGCTTTAATAATGTTATATTGTAGTTATAAGGGAAATCCTGGAGCATATGTCTTTAATATTTATGTTGATTCAGAGGAAGCATTAACTGCAGGTAGGGAAATATATGGTTATCCTAAGAAAATGTGTGATATCAAATTGTCTCAAATTCAAAACAATAAGGTAAGAGGAACATTAACAAGAAAAGGAGTTACTTTTCTTGATATTGAAGTTGAATTAACAAATAAACCTCCGGGAATGGATCCAAGCGATATGATTGCGAATATGCCGCTATATAACTTGAAATTAATTCCCGATGTTCAAGATAATTCAAAACCAGCCCTCCGTCAATTAACTGAAACAGTCTTATCTTGGACCGTACATAAAAAAATTGGAGCAAATATTAATTATCTTAAAACTGAATATTCTAAATTTGATATCTGCCATGAGGTTTTAAAAAACGCCCAGATAAATAGGGGTGCTATTTATGTTGAATGCGACCAAATACTCCCAAACGGGAAGTTATTAGAATAAATCAATAAATTTATTTTTATTTAATGTGGATTAATTAGTGATGTTATATGAATAGTATTCAAAATGTTTATGAGCAGGTTGAAAATGTTGTAGGAACTAAATATGTGACTGATTCAAAACCTATTCTTTATTCTTACTCAATGAATTGCGATGCTGTTTTACAAGGCATCCCAGATATCGTTGTTAGACCGGGTTCCAGTGAGGAAGTCTCAGAAATATTAAAAATCGCTAATAAAGAGAAAATAAAGGTGATCCCTCGTGGTGGTGGTGCTGATTTAACAGGTGGTGCAAAACCAATAGGAGATGGAGGTATTGTTATCGATTTGACCCGTATGGACAAAATTTTGGACATTGACGAAGAAAATCGAATTGTAACTGTTGAAACGGGTATCTCTTGGAGTCAATTATGTGAACAATTAAGTAAAGTTGGACCTGGCTATTATACTGGCTCAACAGGGCCCGCTTCCGGTTTTTCTGCCACTGTAGGAGGGGGGCTTTCAAACAATTCCCTCGGAGGAGGGGGTGCCGCAATGTATGGAACAGTTACGGAACAATGCGTAGGTCTAGAAGTTGTTCTTCCAACAGGAGAAATAATATATACTGGAGCAAGGGCAAATTCATTTTGCGACAAACCTTTCACTAGATTTGGTTTAGGTGCAGATTATACAGCTCTCTTTCTTGGTGATGTGGGAATTCACGGAATTAAAACAAAAGCATCACTAAGATTATATACTATTCCAGAATATGCTGCCTATAACACTTATGAGATTAATGATACCGAACAAATGTCAGAAGTTGTTAAAGCCACAAGAGTTATGACTAAATGGCAGCATCAAGAGTTGCCGCTTCATGACTTTTATTATTATACAAAATCCTATACAAAAATGCTGACTATGTTTGGAGTCAAAAAAAATCTAGTCAACGCAGGGGTTAAAGGAAGCGTAATATTCTATACCACTGTAGCAGACAGTCAAAAAGTCTTAGATCACAATGTCGAACGAATTGAAAAGGTCGCTAAAGATGAAGGTTTGAGAGAATTAGGGCCCTCAGTAGAAGAGGGAAATTTAGGTAAATGGTTTTACGAAGAAGATGGAAGATGGCAATGGGCTCATATATATTGGGGACTATTGGGGCCCGAAGGACAATCGTTAGGTACTTGTCTAAAATGCCATACATATAAATTACCTGATTATGTAAAATTATATCAAGATTTTGCGACTAGAAATACAAAAAAAATCTTTGATATAGGTGGAGCGGGGGTTAATTTTATCGCACTTGGTATACATCCGTGCTATATTGATATTACAGGAGGGATAACGTTATCCGTTGATAAAAGATTCAGAGAGAAACAATATGAATTATGGAAAGAATTAATAATTGACCAAATCAAAATTGGGGGAATTCACTATTGGATGGGCGAAATAATTGGAAGGTGCCTCGTTGATTCCGGAGCTTTGACACCAGAATATTATAATTTCATGATTTCAATAAAGAAGGCTCTTGATCCTAATAAAATTCTAAGTCCCGGAAAATTCTATTTAGGAGATAATTATTAGGTGATAAAAAAATGAGTAAGAGTGAAAATAAGGATAATTTAAAATATTTAATGGATGTTAAGGATGCTGCTATGTCATGTATTCATTGCGGGCAATGTAGAGTGCCTCAATGGCCGGCAAAAGGATTCTATGATCTATGCCCCGTATATAAAACAGATTATACACCTAAATTTGAGCCATTTTTCTCTAGGGGTAAAAATGTAATTTTAAAAGGCCTATTATGGGGTGATCTATCTCTAAGTAAAGAAATTAGTGAGCTCTTCTTCCAGTGTACTTTATGCGGAAATTGTGAAGAATTTTGTCACAATGCTCATAACGAGAATATAGATTTTAAAGTTCATGATTGGATGAAACAAGTAGAAGTATTCGAAGCACTGAGAGCTGATTTAATTGAAGCGGAATTTGGCTTAAAATCCCATGCCGCAATGAATAAAGCCTTGACTGATCTATTGAATCCTTATGGTAAGGATAATAAAGAAAAAGCTGATTGGATGAGTAAATTAGATTTTAAGATTAAGGATGCTGACAGTGAACCTACTGAGATTTTATATTTTGTAGGCTGTACCGCAGCACTTACGCCTCAAATTCAAAAAGTAGCAATTGATACAGCTAAAATTTTAAATAAATTAGGTGTGGATTTTGCGGTATTTGGCTCCAAAGAAATCTGCTGTGGTAGTGTAGCCATGAGAACGGGAGATCGAAAAGCTTTTAATGAAGTTGCTGAAAAAAATGCTGAGTTGTTCAAGCAAAAAGAGATTAAAACAATAATTACCAGTTGTGCGGGATGTTACCGAACTCTCAAAAAAGACTATAGAAATAAATTAGATGGAGTTGAAGTTTTACATACTATCGAATTCTTAGATAAATATATCGATGAAAATAATATTGAACTGAAAAGGTTAGATAAAAATGTTACTTATCATGATCCGTGTCATTTAGGAAGACATGTCGGGATTTACGATTCTCCAAGGAACTTATTAAAAAAGATTTCCAATCTTGTCGAAATGAGAACCCATCGAGAGGGTGCAATGTGTTGCGGTGCCGGAGGCGGCCTTAAAAAAGCATTTCCAGATTTAGCCCTTGAAATAGCTAAAAATAGAATAAAAGAGGCAGAAGAAACAGGAGTTAAAACATTAGTTAGCACATGTCCATTTTGCTTTAGAAATTTATCTGATGCAATAGAAGCAATTAACTCAGATATGGAGATGGTAGATTTAGTAGAACTAATTTTAGAAGCCCTAAATTAAGGTGAAATAATGTGAAAGATGCTCAAAAAGAAGTTGTTAGTTCTCTTTTTATTCGATCTATTGATGCAATCATCAATGAAAAACAAAAGAATCCAAAAATGGCAAAAAAAATAAAGAATTTCAAAGCTAAAATAAATATTGGGCTTCAAATAGCACCAAATGATTATTTATGGATTAATTTTATTTCTAACGATGGTAAAATAGAAATTAATAGAGGAAAATTAGAAAGAAGCTATGATTTATCTATAATGGCTGTGCCCGAGGATTTAATGTTCTTTACTAATGGAGAATACTCCCTATTTCATATGCTCTTTAAAAAGAATAAATATGGAATGAGAAAAATCCGTTTTGGTAAAGGTACTACTGGTAGAAATATAAAAAAAATATTAAAACTTCCTAAAATTTTTGTAATGGATAAAAATTAGTTAAAATATGTCAGAATAAAAAAAAAAATAAATATGAGGTGAGGTAAAATGGTTTTATTACAGAATTTGAATTTTATTGAAATGTTTAATGGTATTACTGCTATGCTATGTGTTCTTTTTGCAGGAGCATTTGGTTTGTTTATGGCATTCCAAGCAAAAAAACAAAAATCCAAAATTCTTTTATATGGAGGTATTATGGGTTTTTTTGCCGGAATGTTTTGGTTAGCTCCTACGCTGGATTTTATTTTGATATTAATAACAGGTAATAATTTACCCAGCCCTGAGCTCTGGGCAATTCTTACTTTCTTTTGGGCAGGACCTGCACTTATAAGTTCTATGATGGTTGGCGGAGAATTATTATTCTCTGAGAAGAAAAAAAAATTATTGGTGGCAATTGCAATAATTATTGCGACTATTTATGATGCTATATTACTCTTGGATACGAGTAGGGCGATAAGAAATTATGATAACCCTGGTGGCGCTTATTTGTATGATGTTTCGTTTAATATTTTACATCCAATTACCATTTTTGTAGCAATAATGATGGGAATGCTCTGTGTATTCTGCGGAATAGGAGCATTAAACCAGGGATTAAAATCTGCAGGCGCAATAAAAAAAAGATTTATTTATCTTTCAATCCCATTTTTTCTGTTCGTCTTCATATGTACCGTGGATGCTTTTTTCGAAATTCGATTATTAACCATCTTGGTTCGGGGTTTAATGATATTCGTTGCATGGTTTATGTATCTAAGCTTACGGATTAAGATAATGTAATTTACTTCTCTCTTTTTTTAAAAAATTAATTTTTATTATTTTAGGAATAGAATGCTTATCTCTTATTATTATATTAAAAACAATAATAGAAATATTTATCGAAATAATTTTTATGAAGTGATAATAAAAAATATCTTTTCAATTTGAATATGAATAATTCTATTTCAAAAAATTAATTTTTGAAGTCAAAATTTATAAATTTAAAAATTCACAATTCTCTTGCTTTAATTTAAGAATTATATCTGCCAATATATCACGGGGCAATTCTGTACCTGCAGCAATAAAAAATCCCCTAAATTTTTTACCTGTTAATTTTTCAATAAATTTCTTCTTCTTTAAAAAAGTATCTACCTTCTCGGTATCACTTAAAATTGAAGTTATCTCCATAATAACAGGAGGATCATCCGAATAACCATCCACTTTTACTTCGGTAGAATCACTGTGCACTATATAATCTTTATCAATAAATTTCTTTGGAACTATGTGAACTTTTTTATAACCTTCGCCTTCCAGTATCCGTGCCAACATATTGCGCCCAAATTGTTCAAACGGCTTTCCGAGTGTTTTTTGCAAATTTTTTAAAATATTAAGTGTTTTATCTAATTTCTCATCTTGACTATTAAAACGCTTATTTATTTCAATTTGAGATTGTTCAAACCTCCGATCTAAATCCTCAAGCCGTTTATTTAATGCATCAAACTGCTCACGCCACTCTTTCTGGGATGCATCAAAACGCTCATTCCATATCTTCTGTGTCGCCTCAAAACGCTCGCGCCATTCTTTTTGAGCAGCCTCAAACTTCCTATCCAATGCTTCAAAGCGCTCACGCCATTCATTCTGGGCTGCTTCAAATTTCCTATCCAATGCTTCAAAGCGCTCACGCCATTCATTCTGGGCTGCTTCAAACTTCTTATCCAATGCTTCAAAACGCTCGTGCCATTCTTTTTGAGCGGCCTCAAACTTCCTATCCAATGCTTCAAAGCGCTCACGCCATTCATTCTGGGCTGCTTCAAAACGCTCTCGCCACTCTTTTTGGGATGTTTCAAACTTCTTATCTAATGCTTCAAAACGCTCACGCCATTCCTTCTGAGATGATTCAAAACGCTCTCGCCATTCCCTTTGAGATGCCTCAAATTGTTTTTCTAAAATTTCAAAACGCTTATCGAACTCCTTAATGACTTCTCTAATATCTTCTTTAGTGGCAACAACTCCGGAAAGTGCTGTAATGATAGCACCTTTAACCTGATCGTCTTCTCGAATAAGTTTTGGTAAAAGCTTCAAAAATTCTTCTTTTTCCATCGGTTTCTAAATCCTTTTTTCTATATTAATAATGTTTAAAGGATTTTTAAATATGTTGTCCCAACTAATTTGCCAATTTTTCCAAAGAGTCGGCACTTAGTATTAATAAAAACAAAAAAACAAATTAAATCTTAAAATTATTCTGAAAATCATTTAAAATATATATTAATTATTCAAGACTCTTTAAATAAATATATTTACTAAATTGAATTTAAGCCTACTTGTTTTATAAGCTCCCTAAAATCCTCTTTAGTTTTGGCAATAATCCCAATATTTCCGATTCTAACATTTTTAAGACCAATATCCTTGACAAAGTTAAAAACATCTATAATCTCATTAAGATTTGGGCTCCGATAATCTTTTAATTTATATTGCGGAAAAAACGCCAAAATATGAAACGGAATATTCTCATCTAATTCTGCAATAAGCTCCGCTATTTTTATGAATTGATCGCCTTCAACTAAGCCGGGAATATACACTGTTAAAATTTCAAGGATAAAATCACGCTTTAGGATCTCTTTTGGAGCATTTAAAACTGTTTTGTTTGAAGTGCCGCAGAGCTTTTTGTATACATCAGCATCGTAAGCTTTAATATCCAGCCAAAATGAATCGAGCCCCGCTTTCTTTAAAAGATCAAGATTTTTGGGCGTTAACCCGAACCCATTCGATTCTAAAAGAACCCATATATTATTGCATTTCTCCTTAATTTTTCGTGATACTTCAGCATAAAAACCCGCTTGACATGCAATATCTCCACCTGTGAACGCAACTATATTTCTTGCGGGACCAAATCCTTGAGGACTTAATACAATTTGATCCCTTCTTAATTTATTAGGACAAAGCGGACTTTTTTTATTAAAAATTATACATGAACCGCAATGTCTGCATAATTCTGAAGCATAATACATGAGTGCACGCTCTCTCGGCTCCAAGACTGTAACTTCCTTCTCATATTCAAAACATTTCCGTGCGATCTCATCCGTAGAATACCACTCCCCGTTTTTATATTTTGAAAACTCCCAACTATGGCATTTCAGACAATTATGATTGCAACCCGATTGGTAAATCGAAAAATAATCCTCCGGACGGGATAGATGCATAGATGTAATTACACGGAAATACCGTCCTTGTTCATATTTTAAGGTTGCTTTACATGCCGGCTCTGAGCGACCATCTTCTAAATGCGTTCTGCAGGCGCCCATCGTGAAGCCTTGCTTTACCATTTCGCAAAAAGGTTCTTGCTGTGTGCTATTTCTATTAATCATTCCGAATAATATATTTCAATTATATTTTATATGTATTACAAATAGAAAAAATATATTAATTATTATATCTAAAATTAAATTTACCTAAATTCCGGCTATTCTCTCTTTAATTTATCTACAATCAAAAATATTGCTGCCTTCGAGATTTGTAAATCAATTATTATCCATATACTTTTCCTTCATTTTCAATTTTCTTAGAAATCTAAATCTTAATTTAAATTTATAAAATTTTTATCAACCTTTTAATTTTACCTGAAATTTTTATCATCAAAAGTCAGAATATAGATGCATTCAGATAAATTAAATTTCCTAATTTTTATATCCTTTGAATAAATTTCTCCTAAATAATTACATAACGGAATTTTTATTACAATATGATATTCTTTCAAATATAAATTTACATAAAAGATTAATTTTTTTTTATCATAATCAATAAATTGTTTAATATTTCTCACCTCAAAATAAAAATTTTTAATTATCTTGCCTAAAATAAATTTTAAAGAAATTAATAGGTGAGATGTAATTATTTTATCAAAGTAATTTTGTATTATATTTAGGCTCTAAAATCTCTGAAAAAAATAATGAATATAATAGCCCAATAGATTATTACGGTTTAAAATGTTGGTGCGTATATCCCCTATTTAATTTTTTATTACAAGAAAAAAATATAAAATTTACAATATATTAATTTTTTGCTTTTCAAAAATCGTTGGCATTTAATCAAGCCGCTGTTGATAGCTTTATTTGAATATTATTATATATACTATAAAATTTCCCGATTTTACTTGGTTAATGATGATTCAAGCTTCTTTTATTAAAAAGTTTTTAACTTTTTCTGGTAAAATGAAGCCAAAGTAAAATGCAATCGCAGATGAAATTTCAAAGCCTCTGAACAAAATCAATGTAATTATATTTAAAGTCAGCATTGCGTCTAACGATGCCCCTATAACAAATAACACAAAAGCGAGAAGCAGAAATTTCCCTTTTAAACGAATTTCCGGATTTTCGGATTTTAAAGATTCCCTTGTAAATAAAATACCCGTTATAATTACTATAAATAAAACGGAAATCGAATATATAACAACAAATGTATTATATTTTACATCTATTCCCTTCACTTCTCCAATAAGCAATGGGTCTATACCGAGCAAATAAAAGAAAATAACATAAAAAACTGCGCCGTATATTATAAAAACGGAGATAATGAGCTTTTGTTTGGACTTATATACAAGATCGGTAAAAGCAACCATCCAGCAAATTAAGGCTATCGGGATAAGAACATTGCCTAAAATCATGTAAATATTAGCATCCAGATATTGACCGGAAATTAATATCATTATAAATGAAATACCGCCGGGATACCACGGGCATGATATAAATATCCAAGCCAAGCCAACGAAAAAAAATACCCTCTGCTT
>CAZVTX010000050.1:0-15468 GCA_964629395.1 uncultured archaeon | reverse complement strand
GAGATGAGCATTTTTATAAGTCATAAAAGACAAGAAGAAGCTGCTAAAAAAGTAGCTGAATTGATGGCTAAAGAATATTCTTGGAGTGAAGAGAAGAAAAACCAAGAGATCCAGACTTATCTTGACTATATAAAGAAAACTGTAGCGTTTTTAAATCAATAAATAAATATTCTTTTTTTAAAAATTAAAAATTTGGACTACAAAAGATTAAATTATCTTTGAGATATTTTAATATTAAAAATTAAATCTTCTGAGTGATATAATTGATAGTCCAATTATTAGGAACAGTGGATATTGCTGAGAGTTTAAGACCATTAGGAGAATATGCGGGCTTCTTCTTAGGAATTTTAGGAGTTTTTTGGTTTATCTTTGCGGCTTATGAAGCAAATCGGAGGAAAAGTTGGAGAAAATTAACTAAAATTGATGATTGGGATTTCGATATTACAAAATTTTTAAAAATATTGACTTTTGGTGGTTTTATTGTAGGGATTTTAGCAATAATAATTGGTACAGTTGGCTTAATTCTAAATGTACCTCCAAGTATAGCTTATTCTTCCCAAACTAAAACCGAAGAGGTCCATGTATTTACATCAGTGTTTTTGATTATATTAGGAATTTTAACATTTTTAAAACCGATGAATGATTTACCGATTGCCAGTATAGCAGGAATTTTAGTTGCCTCTACTATTTGCGTTTTGTTGTTCATGCTTATTCCCGATAAAGCAGTGACATTTATCGCTGAATATATTAATCCAAAAGTGCTATTAATTTCAATATTCTTGATTATATTTGCCATAGTTGCAATTACGGTAAAATTTTACATAGAAGGGTTAATGATCCTTTCAAAAATTATTTCATGGCCGCCATTTGCAATAATTATAGGAATAATTTGTTTTGCCCAGAGTTTTGCATTAGTAGTTTTAGGAACATCTATTTTTTAAATAAATTTTTATTTTTAATTTTAGAAAAAGAAAAATCTATTACGTTGTTGACTAATTTTTCCAATAATATCATATTTTAAATCATATCCGCACTTAGGGCATTTCTTGTCTTCTTTTATATTTATTTTTGTAAAAGTATAGCCCGATCTTCCTATTAAAAGATGTCCGCATTTAGGACAATAAGTATTACTTCCTTTTTCATGCATTATATTTCCAATATAGGGATAATAAAGTCCTGCTTCTTTTGCGATATTATAAGCCATATCTAAAGTTTCATAAGGAGTTCGCTTATTAGAAGGTGCTTTATAATCCGGGTGATAAGCTGAGAAGTGTGCTGGCGTATTTTCACCTAAATTATTTACAACCCAATTACATAATTTTTCAATATCTTCACGTGAATCATTATGATCAGGAATAATTAAATTTGTAATTTCTACATGAATACCATTCGATTTGAATCTTTTAGCTGTGTCAAGTACTGGTTTAACACTTTTAACGCCGCATATTTTCTTATAAAATTCATCGGACATCGCTTTAATATCGATATTAGCGGCATCTACTCCAACTTCAATTAATTCTTTAGAGGCTTCGGGGGTAGAGTATCCATTAGTAACTAAAATTGTTTTTATATCATGCTTTTTCAGTAATTTTGTAACATCTATAATCCATTCATGCCAAATTAACGGCTCATTATAAGTAAAGGCTAATGTTTTTGCTTTACTTTTTACGACCCGTTTAACTAATTCTTCGGGGCTCATTTCCACAAGTCTATGTCTTATTTGTTCATAACCATCTTTCTGGCTTAGATGCCAATTTTGACAATTTAAACATCTAAAAGAACATCCGATTGAGGAAATTGAATATGCTGTTGCGCCAGGCCAGAAATTATATAACGGCTTTTTCTCTATAGGATCTAAGCTTCCAGAAGCACTAAGTGTTCCATATATTAAAGTATATAATTCACCATCTATATTTTGTCTAGTTCCACAAATTCCTAAATTGCCTAAAGTAATAACGCATTCATTTGCACATACATGGCACTTAACCTTATTATCTTCAAGTTTGTCCCATAGAACTGCTTTTCTTTTCATAATTTTATTTTCTTTTTATTATTTTATTAAATTATTTGAAGATTAGTAAAATTATAATTTTTGTGTGAATATTTTATAATTGACGTTATTATGCGAAACAATCTCAAAGCTAATTCATTTATAACTAATTTTAATTAAGGAGTTTTTATTAAATTGCCAGTCATCTTTAAAAAAGATATTGAAATAACTCAAGAAGAACTTGAAAAGCTAATTGAAAATAAAAAGAAAGAATTAAAAGAAATAGAAAAAGTCGGGAAAGGATCAAAATATATTGAAGAGTTAAGTGATCTTGCATTAATGCAACTAGAATTGGGTGATTATGATGATGCTGAAAAAAATTATTTAATATGCCTTAAACATTTTAAAAAACAGCGAGATAAGTTAGGAGAAGGAGCAGTTTATGGTATCCTCGGAACTCTATTTCTTAAAAAAGGAGATTATAATAAAGCAATTGATAATTATAATAAAGCTTTAGATATTTATCAAGAACGAAATCAATTTCAAGAAATCATTACTTGCTTGAAGGCAATAGGACAATGTTATCTAAAATTACGCAACTATGATGAAGCGAGTGATTATTTTCTTGATTGTAGTCAAAAATGCTCTGAAGGTAATGATATTTATGGGTTATTGGATTGTCTGGAAAATCTTATTTTTATTCATGAAAAACAGCAAAGATGGGATGTTGTATACGAACTTTATAAAAAAACACTTGAAGCATTTGAAAAACTGAATGATCCAAAAGGAATAATAATATCTCACTTTAATTTAGGTATTCTTGAACAAAAAAATCAGAATTATGATGCAGCACTCCTTCATTTTAAGAAGGGGACAAATAAAGCAATAGATTCAAATTATGCCGAGTTAATAATAAAAGGGTTAGGATATGTTGCACAAACTTTAATATATATCGGAAAATTAAAGGAAGCCAAGGATGAATATATAAAAGCATTACATTTATCAAAAAGAATAGGAGCTAAGAATGCAGAATTACAGATTATTGTAATGCTTAAATCTCTAGGCCTTAATGATAAGAATATCGAAGAAGAATTAAAAAAATATCGAAATAGGAAGAAATAATAATCTGATTTTAAGAATAATTACTTTTTTAATTAATTTACAAAAATTATTCGGTATGTAGACTCGGCAATGTTTATATAGATCCGGCAACTTAATCATATTATAAAATAAATTAGTTTTAAAAGATACGATAAAAATGCGCGTATTATTAATATATCCTCCATTCCAAGTAGGAAGAGGTATGGGCAAGGTAATGTGCAGCCCTCCTCTTTCACTCTTATTGTTGGCTGGAGCTGTAGATGACCTTGGACATGAAATTGAAATATTAGATTTAAATACAAATTACTCTATGAATATTGATGAGTTAGAAGTAAAAATAAAGCAATTTAATTTGATCGGAATCTCTTGTATGACTAATACGCTTAAAGTTGTTTTAAATATTTGTAGATTGGCTAAGAAAAACGGAATTGAGACGATCATTGGCGGATTTCATCCAACGCTTCATCCACAGGTAATTGAAGAATTTGATTGTATTGATATGATATGCCGTGGTGAAGGAGAAGAGACTTTTCGGGAACTTTTATTAGGAATTCCTAAAGAAAAAATTTTAGGATTATCATTTAGGAAAAATGGAAAAATAATTCATAACCCGGATCGCCCTTTAAGAAAAAACTTAGATGATTTACCTTTTCCGAAAAATGAATTGCTTAATTCAAATCCATATCATTACATATGGGTTCCTGCTTGGGTTATTGAGTCAAGCAGAGGTTGTCCTTTTAGTTGTAATTTTTGCTGTGTTACACGTTTTCATAAAAGAACATATAGAGTAAAATCTCCCAAACGAGTATTAGACGAATTAATTAAAGTTCCAAAAAGAACAAGATTAATCTTTTTTGTTGATGATAATTTTACGCTTAATAAAAAGCGCGTAATGAAAATTTGTGAATTAATACGAAAGGCAAAATTAAATAAAAGATTCATGTTTGTCTGCCAATCCCGTGTTGATGATATTGCTGATAATCCCGATCTCGTAAAAGCAATGTCTGAGGCAGGATTTATTTGTGTTTTTCTTGGTTTTGAGAGCTTTAAACAAATGGCTTTAAATCAAATGAATAAACAATATACTTTAGATAAAGTAAAAAAATGCGTAAAATTGCTCCATAAAAATGGAATAATGATTTTTGGTTCTTTTATCATAGGAAATATCGGAGAAACAAAAGAAGATACCTGGAGGACATTTAAATTAATGAAAGAATTAGAGCTTGATATGATGATGACGAATCCAATTACGCCTTTTCCAGGAACTCCGTTATTTGAGGAGGCTGTAAAAGAAGGTTGGATTTCTCCCGACTTTAGATGGGATAAATGGGAATTCTCACCCGTGATGAGAACACCCGATTTATCTATAGATGAGATTCAAGAATTACTTGATGAAAGTTATAGATTTTTTTATCAAGATATAGGATATTTTTTATTTGGCAAAAAGCTTCTTAGACTTTTGTTCAATCCTAAATTTTGGTGGTATCGCAAAGTGGCCCGATATGTTTTAACAAATGGGCTTACAAAATTTATGCTAAAAATTAATTAAGAAAAGATTTATAGGCATTTATTTTTTTATTTATTAAAATATTTAAATTCTATAATATCGACAACTTATTTTAAGAATAATGAGTTATTGTCCTTATTGCGGTGCACCGGTTAAAGAAGGTGCAAGTTATTGTCCTTCATGTAATCATCCATTATTGGTAAATCTCTATGACCGATTTGAACGGATAATCAAACCACGAATGAGAGAAAGTATAAGCGAAAATTTTTCTCAGGTTGATGAAATTGAAAACAAGAATGAAGTAGAAAATATACTTTATGATGAACATATAGAATCCAGAATAAGAGAATTAGATGAATTAATCCGTAAAAAAGAAATTTATGGAGAGCCTATAGGAGATTTATTATTTGAAAAAGCGGGTTTATATTTTCAAAAAAGAGATTTATCAACAGCTTCAATGATTTTAAAAACTGCACTTAGTAATTTTGAAAATGAAGGAAATTTATTAAATGAAGCAATTGCTCACAATGAATTAGGTTTAATTCAAGAAGATTTAGGGATTTACGATGATGCTATTTTTCATTTTCAAAGTGCCATAGATATTTTTAAGGAATTAAACGATTATTCAAGATTAATAAAAGTATATAACAATTTAGCAAATATATATTTAATTTTGAATGATCTTGAACATTCTTATGAATATTATATAAGGGCTTTAGAAATTGCTAAAAAAGAAAATCTTTTGCTTGAAAGAATAAAAACTGAGAGCAATTTAGTAGATGTTTTAATATTTTTAAAAAAATTTGATACTGCTCGTAAAATCCTAAATAAAAATTTAAGATATTTTAAGGAAAACTCAGATGCCTACGGTATTGCTCTAACTCTAACTAAATTTGGGAAATTATATTATTATTTAGGGAAAAATCATTTTGATCAAGCAATTAATAGTTTAAAGGAATGCTTAGAAATTATAGACCAGATTAGAGAAAAAACAACACCATATATAATTGCCCATATGGAATGGGAATGCTTCTTATTGTTAGGAAAAATTTATATGGAGTTCGGATATTACAATGAAGCAGAAACAGATCTTATAAGAAGTTTAGAAGCAATAAGGACATTTGAATTTGGTGATAGCCTTAAAGAGGGAGATGTTTTAGAATCATTAGGGATTGTCTATTTAAAGAAAGAACAATATCATAAATCGCTTGAATATTATTCTTTAGCATTAGAAATTTATAATAAATTTGGAGAAGATCTCAAGAATGCAGAAATAAATTACAAAATGGGTAATATATATTTTGAATTTTTTAAAAATTATGAAAAAGCATTAGAGAAATTTGAAAGATCATATGAACTTTATCGACAATTGAATGATACAAAAGGAATGGCAGAATGTTTACATAAATTAGGGGATATATTTATTGCAATCGGAGATATTAATTCTGCAATAAAATATTTTGAAGAAGCTAAACAGGCTTTCCAAGAAATTTATGATATTAACTCAATTGAATTAATCAATGAAAAAATACGTTCATTAACAAATGATTTTTAAGGATTAATTTTCTTTTTCTTAGATTTTCCTGTTAAATTTATCATTAGCCACTCAAAGGAATATTTTCCGTTAAAATATTTATTCCATATATACATTAGAATTCCCAAAAACGCGATATAAGTAATTGCAACTAATAGAAATGTGAAAATAGTTAAAAATCGATAATATAAAAATAAACCAATATAACTAATAAGAAACAGACTTAATGAAACTCTTCCGTAAAATATAAACGTATTAATAAAGTTATTTTCCTTTTGTTTTATATCAACATAATAAAAAGAAAGTCCTAATATTATTAAAGCCATTCCGAGGCTATAAAACATATTAGCAGGGGTTCCGCGAACTTGAAATTTATACATACCGGGATAATCAAAATAATTTTGGTTTCGTATGAAATATACTAAAGATACAAAAAAATATTCGTTAGGGTCCGTATTTTCCGGATTCATTATATCTAAACCAAGCATTATGCCAACGAAGGTTAATAGAAAGCCGTATTGAATAAATGTTTTAAACGTAGCTAAATAGGCTTCTTTCGTCTCCAATAACATCGTTTCAAAAAACATTTCGCCGAATATAGTAGAGAAAAAACATAAAGACAAATATGGAATAAATGTAAGGTGTGGTGATGGTGAAATTATTATATAATGAATTATCCAGATGATATTATTTTTATCCTTCCAAAAATATAGAGCATCTCTAATAGATTCTGTAAAAAATATAATTGCCAATCCGATAATTACCCTAGTACCTCTTGCAAATTTTAAAGCATAATAACAAAAAATTTGAGAAAATCCGATAAAGACCAATATATTCCAACCCCAGAGATTCATAGGAAAAGCTAAATCTTGTCTTGAACCAAAATTAAACAGAATTCCCAATAAAATAATTACAATTCCGCGAAAAAATATATTATTTCTAATAGTTTTTTCAGGAATATAGCCCATTTTTTTCCTTAGGGAAAATACCACACTTAAAGCAGAAAGGAATATAAATAATGAAGGGCCAAAAACATCTAAACAGCAATAGATTAATCCATAAGCAAATAAAAATTCTTCCACAATCCATTGTTCACTTGCGTGAGCTAAAATTATTAGGCAAATTGCAAATCCTTTTACAAAATCAATCGATCTTATTCTTGTAAATTTTTTCTCCCTACGTGCAGTCTCAATATAATTGAGATCTTTAATATAATCTTCAAGAAGGCTCACATAGAGTCATCTCTTTAAAATAAAATTCTTTTTATTATGATATTTAGTTTAATATAATTGAGATATTCTTTTTTTAAATTTTATCTTCAATATTTTGGAAAAAATAGTTATTATTTTTTTTATCAATAAGCCATAGTTTTAAAGATGGAAATCCTCCATCTTATATATCTTGGTATCAAATTCCTCAAATCCAAGAGATTTAATAAAATTATAGGAATGTAAATTATCCTTATAAACTTCGCATCTTAATTCTTTTACATTCTTTTTTTTGAAATAATCCCATGCAGCCATTCCTAGCACTGTTCCTAAGCCTTTTCTTTGAAATCGAGGTAAAATTCCCAATCCTGCAATTATGCCGTATTCATGATTTTTTCCCTCAAAATCGAGAATAATAAAACCTGCATCCGTCCCATATACACGGGCAATCAAAATTTTTGTTTCCGGATAATTATAAATATATTTTAAAGACTCTAAGTCTATTGGTGCGAATGGTGTATTTGCAGTCATCCAAGCTCTATTATAAATATACATAACGCTTTCGAGGTCATCCTCTGTTGCCTCCCGAATTTTTGCATGTAGGATGTTCTTATCCACTTTTTCTCTTAATTTATTCTCAAATTCCGGCGTAATCTTACTTATAGGTAATCGCATCTGAACATACGATAAGCCTTTTTTCGCAATTTCCTCTTGAATTTCTTCTTTCGATTCCTTTTCCTTTATATGTACGCTTAGGTTTGCGAAAAAAGTTCGTATTCTTTTCTTTTTAAGGGAGATATGAGATTCTTCCATTTTTGATCTTTTTTAATTTTTAATTAGATTCAGTTTTAAAATCTTCTTTTTTATATGTTTTTATACCTGTATTTTCAAATCCTATAGAGGTTATAAAATTATAGCTAACTTTATTATTCACATATACTTCACATCTCAATTCTTTAACATTTCTTTTCTTGAAATAATCCCATGCGGCCATACCGAGCACCGTTCCTAAACCTCTTCTTTGAAATCTCGGAATCACACCTAATCCCGCAATTATACCAATCTCTTTATTATCACCCTCAAAATCTAAGATTACAAAACCTGCATCAATCCCATAAACTCTGGCTATTAATATAATCGTATCGGGATCGTTTAAAATAAATCTTAAGGATTCGATATCTATTGGACGGAATGGAGTATTTGAAGTAAGCCATGCTTTATTATAAATATTCATTAAACTTTCGAGATCTTCTTCCGTTGCTTCACGAATTTTAGCGTGTAGAATGTTTCTCTCAACTTTCTTTCTTAGAGATTCTTCAAATTCTTTTGTTATTTTTTCGACAGGTAATCGCATTTGATAATATGCCATTCCTTTTTCTTCAATTTCCTTATAAAGATTTGATTGCTCTTCTTTAGATTTAGGTTTACCTTCTAAGGTGAGAAAAAAAGCCCTAATCCGATTTTTTTTTAAATTAATTTTGTTTTTTATCGCCATAACATTCAATAATAAAAAATTAAATTAAGGTAATAATTTTAGGTATTCTCTTATTTTACCTTCCATTTCATCATTAATTAAACCGCGAGTTCTAAGTGAAGAAATACCTTTCTGAATTTTCTTTTTAAAATTAGGATCTTCTAAGATATTCTTATTTTCACAGGAGAATTCAAAGTTAGAGCGAATCTTCATATCATCCTCAACTTTATCATCGATTACATCTCCTAATTCCTTCATAGCTCCTGATATTTCTTCATATACATTATTCTTACTTATATAACCAGGAAGAACCACCCGCATATATTCTTCCATCATAACTTCATCTTCAATGAACATAGCATATAGAGGCATATATACCCACTGAATGGGTTTAGCAAAGAATTCGGAATCACTATCTTTAATAGACCATGCAATTAGATCATCTTTTTCTCTTAAACAATCTTCTTTCTTTTTTAATATAATTTCGGTAATTTTATTATACAGATTTTCAATTGAATCTCTTAATTCTTCCAACGCAGAAATTGTTTTCTCTTTTTCTTCTAAATATATTTTTAATTGTTCATTTCTATCTTTTAATTTATTTTTTAATTCATTTTCATAGTCATTTAACCTTTTTTCAGCCTCATTATCAATCTTTCGGGCTTGTTCTTTAAATTCTTCGAACTTTTCCATTAAATTATCTACTAATTCGATAAATTTTTTAGCTTCTGATTTTAAAAATTCAAAATGATTTTCAAAATGAGGTAATAATTCTTCAAAATTCTTGGATTTTAATGCCTCATCTCTGCTAAAAAAACGATTTTTTTTAATAATATCCTCCAAATACCTTTCAGATGTTTTAAATAATGTAGCGATATTTTCAATTACTTTCTTTTTCTCCGTTACTTTCCATTGGTCAATAATATCACGTTCTTTTTTCATTTTTTCCTCGATTTGGGCAGGATCTATTGTAGAACTTGTCTTATTTATCTGAGACTTAAATCTTTCTTCAGCATCTTTAATTTTGACTTTAATTTCCGTTAACCATTTTTCTACTTCTTTTCCGATTAATTCAATTTGGGATTCCCATCTTAGTGCATTTCCTTTCATAGTTTCTATTGTATTTCTATATTGTTCCGATATGTTTAATGCCAATTCTGTAGTTAAAGACGAATCTAAAGGCATATATTCGTTTATCGGCTTATTTTCCAAGAATGGTATTAATTTCATCAAAGCAGCCAAAAATTCAGGATTTACTAAACCAGGTATCGTCAATTTTTGAAATTCTGATTCCTCACTTTCCCCTATTTCTTCAGCCTCTTTGTCCTTATAGGATAATACATCAATAATCCTCTCTAAAAGTTCTAATTGTGTTCTATTATCTATATTCCTTAAAATATGTCCTATAAGGGGCTGTCGTGGGGGATTAGTTAATTTGTCTCTTTTAGAAAATATTTGTAGCCCATCTAAAATAATATGAGTTGAAACAATTCCTTGTATACTTAAAAATGGCCATAACAATCTTGAAAAAGAAATAATTTTATTGTCTTTATTTAAATCTTTTATTAATAAATAGAATGCTAAAGTGAGCTCTTCATTATCATTTAAAGGAGGCAAATTTTCTTTAAGAATAAATAAGGGAAGTATATTCTGATTTCCATGAACGGACATAATATATCACAAGAACCTTAATCTTTATATTATTATTTAAATTTCAATTAATTTATAAATTTAAACTTCAATAGATAATTTAATTAAAAATTGAAAAAATTATGAAAATAAAACCTATTTATTTTAATTGTTCGTAATTATTAGCAATAACAATAATTAAAAGAGAACATAGTATCAAAAGAGGAGGAAGTACTGCGCGATAATGATGGAATCCAAAAATATCTAATAATCCTTGAGCGATTCGTCCCGCATAATATATTAAAAAACCAATTCCATTCAAAGCATATGAACTTCTGAGAACGCCATATGTTTTCCAAGCTAAAATGAAGAATAAAATCGGGATAATCGTTATAAAAATCGGTAATAATACTAAATTTAAGATAAACCTTCCCGTTGGATATGACCAACCGTATATTGTAATTACATCTAATTTAACATCAGAATCATATTTCTCGTGAATGTCGGGATCCATAAAGAGAGTATCAGGTAAAGTTAAAACTAATATTGCTATGACTATTGGAACTATAAGAAGGATTAATCGCATTATAAGTTTCATTTGCGGTGTTAATGTGAAGCCCTCCTTTTCTTTTTTAATTTCTTCCTTAGTTTCAACTGTTTCAGGTGGAAATAATAATATCCCTAATATACCCATTAAGCAGGCAATTCCCATCCAAGTGAAAAAGGTTGCCAATCTATAATTTAACATTAGAATAGAAACTAATTTTTCATTACTAATAGTTCCCTCCAGTTCCGGTGCAAAGAAATAATATACCGTAAAAAAGTAGCGACCGATTGCTAGGAATAGAAATAATAAAGAGAAATACAGCCAATAAAGTTTTTTAGAAGTTCTAAATCTCATTATTAAAAAGTAGAAAAACAGTAATGCGTAATAACCTATGATGATAAAGTATAATCCGAATTCTATAGCATCCCAAAAGTCAAAAAATCGAAAATTTTCGTCCATAAGCATAATAATCAATCTAAAATGTATTCTTTTGATATTTAGATAAATTGATTTATTCTTAAAATTATATTAATATTTATCTTTTCATATTTTAAAACTTTAATTTTTTGATAATTCTTAAAATATAATTACGATAATTTATTTTATTTCATAATAATTGAAAGCTGAGGATAATTTATGAAGATAGAAGATAGTATTGAGACATTTAATTCTCTTTTAAGGAGACGCGGTTTTATTTGGGGTCCTTCGCCAGAAATATATGGAGGTCTTGCGGGATTTTATTCATATGGTCCCGCAGGTATGGCATTAAAAAATAATATTTTAACAATATTTCGCAAAGAATTGAGATATTTTGGTTTTTCGGAGGTAGAATGTCCTACAATCATGCCTGAGATCGTCTGGAAAGCCTCCGGACATATAGATCGTTTTATTGATCCTGTTTTAAAATGTGAAAAATGCAATACAATAATTCGTGCTGATAAATTCCTTCAAGAGCAGCTGCCGGATCTAATGATCGATGGATTATCATTTAAAGAAATGGAGGAGTTATTAAATAAACATAAAATATCGTGCCCTAAGTGTGATACTCCTTTTGAAAAAATTGATGAATATAATTTAATGTTAAAAACTATGGTTGGAAATGATACGATTGCATATTTACGACCAGAGACAGCCACTACAACATATCTTTTATTTAATAGACTAGATCAAGATGCAAGACGTCAATATCCAATTAAAGTATTCCAATATGGCAAAGCATATCGTAATGAGATTTCGCCAAGACAATTGGTATTAAGAATGAGGGCATTTGATCAATTTGAACTTCAAATGTTTATAGGAAAAGAGCAAGAAATGAATTTTGAAGAATATAATGAGATTAAAGATGAGAAATTACCGCTTTTAGATTGGAAATTGCAAAAGCAAAATATAGATAAACCCAATATGATCTCATTAGAAGAGGCACTTAATAATGAAATCTTACAGAAACCTGCATATGCATATTGTTTATACCTTGCCCATTATTTAACATTAAAATTAGGTTATCCACTTGAAGTAATTAGATATAGACAACATTCACCCGAAGAACGTGCTCATTATGCTGATGACGCATGGGATTTAGAAATTAAAACCCAACAATTTGGTTGGGTTGAAATATGCGGTATACATGATAGAACGGATTATGATTTAAGACGACATGGAGAATTCTCAAAAAAAGATTTTTCAATTGCCATGGGAAATGATCCTAAAAAGAAAGAAATACCCCAGATTTTAGAGATAGCTTTTGGAATAGATAGAATAATTTATACTTTATTGGAGACTGCTTTTTCTGTAGAGGATGGCCGTATAAATTTAAAATTAAGTCCGAATTTAGCCCCAAATAGGGTTGCAGTTTTTCCTCTCGTAAAAAATAAACCAAAAATAAAAAATCTGGCTATACAAGTTCATAGAATGCTTCTAAAAAACAGAATAGAATCTTTTTTTGATTCCGCAGGTTCAATAGGTAAACGTTATAGAAGACAGGATGAACTCGGAACCCCCTATTGTATTACCATTGACTATGAATCTCTTGAAAATAACACGGTTACAATTAGAGATCGAGATACTATGGATCAAATTAGAGTAAAAATAGAAGAATTACCTATATATATTTTAAAAAAAAATAGAAATTAAAATTTTAAAAAAAATTGTATTTTAATCTAAAAATTTCCTATAGCCGGTCCTTTTTCTATAGTAAACTACACCTACTACTACAACAATGCCCAATAGAGCTATTCCTACACCCATCAGTATATAAATTACTACAGGAGTCGTAGGCGGTTTTGAAGTGATATTTATTTCTATTTGAATACCTTGAATCTCTTTAAATGTAATTGATGTAGCTCCTTGATATGTATCATCTTTATAGCCATAATCATTATCATATACAACCAAATCATTAATTTCAACTTTTACAGTATCATCTGGAAGATCTTCGTATGGAATAACAATTTTTATTTTATAAATTTCCGTAGTCCCAGTTTTGTCAAATAATTCCGCATTCCATTCTTGTGATGTTAATGTTATAGTTTTAGCTTTATCTTGAATTTCTTGACCTGGTGTTCCTACATAAGGAATATACCATAATTTTAGATCTGCTAATCCTTCTTTATCCGAAACAAAAATGTAAATTTCGATGTCTTCACCTTCATTTATAGATTCCTTAACATAATAAGTCGAAGCGTCTTCCATTCCTATTTCAGTGTCTAATTCACTGTGTTTTTCGGGTTTATAGTTGTATAGTTCAAAATCGGTGCTAACCATTGTTCCCGAAGCACCTTCTCCATCTGTCACATTTGCCAGCAATCTTAGTACACCTGCATATAATTTTTGTCCATTAACAGTTTCATTAAATTGATATTGCCCGACCCAGAGTTCTGTATTCCCATTCGTAGCATTTCCATTATATTTTAATGATAAATTTAGTTTTACAGGTAAAGCTTTTGAGATTTCTTGAATCTTTGCCCTATATGGATTAACGTTATCAATTATTAAAGTAACAGAAGCCGATGCATTATCTCCGAAATATGAATCTTCTGCATCAGAGACGTTAACGTAAAAAATAACAGGGCCATAGTCTGGAGGATTCCCATCAAGATTCCGATATATTTGATTTTGAGAAAATGTAATACTATTAACCTTCGGTGGACTATTAATAACTAAGAAATATGTATTAGCCTCAGCCGTTCTTCCATCGGAATCAATAATTTTAATGCTTATATTATATTGGGCAATTGTAGCACTACGGTTCACATAATAGGTATATTCCCTATGTGAGCCTACTACTTTTACACTTGCATTATCAACATTAATATTGTACATTGAAGGCGGAGTGGAAATATTAAGGTATACAACTTCAAGATATAATCCCGAAGAAGGTTCATCAACATCTTGGATCGAAAATTTAATGGTTACATTTGAATGACGTGAAATTTGTACTCCAGCTGCTTGATCATTTAAAGTTAATGACGTTATAGAAGGAGCTCTATTGATAATCGTGAAGTTAGTATCAGTATAATTAATAAAGGATTTTTGATATTGAATAAAACTCTCAGTATCATCTTCATCTTCAACTAAAAATTGCCAATTATAATAAGTCATCTGATTCGGACCCGTTTGAATTGAAAGAGGTATATCTATATGACAGGAATATGAGTGTATATTTGCACTATAAGTATGACCATCTATATTTGCATATATCCATTCGGGTGTATTACCATTTGATTTATTGTTTACTAAAAATCGTATGGTTATTTTGTTTAAATGAGAACTTGCCCATGCATCTGTCATATCATAATCCAAAAATGAGAATGTAAAGGAATACTGCTGATTTCTATAAAGATTTATTGGATTACCGTTATCAAAATCGAAAGCGAAATCAACTGGTTGAAAATTAATAATTCTAAATTCCTTCCAATTAGTTGTAAATTCTTGTCCAAAGGGTGATCTAAAATAATATCTGATGAAATAGAAATCATAGTTATCTGAATCAGTTATATCGTATATAAAACTATAAAGATTTGTTCCAGTTTTAGAAGCAGTTTGAATTGTCCATAAAGAACGTGTTTCCGTAAGACCTTCTTTTATTTGAACTTTAAACTCTAAATTAGGATTATTTTCATTTAAAGTACCTAAGTTCAAAGAAGCATTAGCTCTTAATTGATCCCGATTACGTATGAATAGAATGTTATCCGATGTTGTAGAAGATATTTTATTAAAATTTTTAAAAATTATGTCCTTACTAAGAGTATAATTGGGTTCTCTTATACTTAACGTAAAATTCTTGTTCAGATAATTAATTTCTTCTGATTGATCAAAATAATAATAAGATACAAATTTCAATAGGATATGGTAAAATAAAATTATGGCTTCAACAATTAAAGTAGACAACGTACAAAATCAACCAGGCACTAATATAATTAATAAGTGTTCAACAAATGTTACAATTGGAGCTTCTGGTGATACAGTAGCTTTAGCATGTG
>CAZVTX010000049.1:0-15532 GCA_964629395.1 uncultured archaeon | reverse complement strand
TCCTTTTTATCTCCTTTTCCAATTCATTATTTAATTGTGTTAAATCTTCTAACTCAATATTTAATTCCTTTATTTCTCTTTCTTTTAAAGCCAATTCTTTTAATAAAACTTTTTTATCGCTTTCAAGTCCACTTATATTCTTTTCTTGTTCTTTTATACGTTCATCTTTTTGCTTAATTGATGTTTTTAATATTTCAATCTGTTTCTTTAGATTAGAATTCTCTTTTTCCAATCTTGATACATTATTTTTCGTATTCCTTAAAATTTCAGAGATATCTTTTATTTCTCTTATTTTGATTATTAATTTTTTTTCTAAATCATCTAATTTTGCTTTCATATCCAATAATATTATCCCTGCAATTCTTTGATGTGCATCGGGTTTTTCTTTTATCTTATTCCAATCGATTATTTATTTTTCACCCCTAATTAAAGGACATAATTTTATTGTTTCTTATATTAAATTGCTTTTATCAATTAAAAATAATTCGTTAAAAAATATAACGAAATAAATTTAATTTCATTGATTTTATCATATTATAAAAAAAAATATAATGATAATTTTTATGTATTTATATTCTTTAAATGAAGAAGGGAGAATTATTTCCTTAAGTGAAGTACAATTCAATGAAGATGATGCATTTATAGTAGAAAATGAAAATGTTATATATTTATGGTTCGGGAAAAAAGTAAAACCTCAAATCAGATACAAACTCTTACAGGAGGCAAGAAATCTTAATAAGAAGAAAGGAAATCATGCTAAATTATTATTAATGAATCAAGGAAATGAATATGGAAGTTTTCTGAAAATTAAGGATGCATTACTTCAGAAAAGAGATATCGAAGAACCTCTCGAACATCGTCCTACTTTAGAAATTGGAAAACCAATTATAGATCCGGAATTGCTCGGCGATTTTGAGTCGAAAGTTCGGGTTGAAGCATACTTTATTTCAAAAAGAAATCTTACATATAACGAATTATGTTGGCTATTAGCTGAAAAACAATTGGAAATAATGATGTGGCCGGAAAAGCCGACTGAAGATGACATTCGCCCAAAAGCCGAAGAAATATTCAATTCATTTTGCACATATGATGAATTTTGCTGGTTATTAGCGGAATTAACCGTTCTACAGAGAGATTTCAGCCCGCAGATATCAATTTAAGCATAAATATTATATTATTCGATTCTAATGTTTATAGGTGCAAATTGCCAAAATTTAATTCCTTTATCTTCTTCCGAAAATTTAAAACTACTTGTAAACACAACTAATTTATAAAAATCTTTGGGAATTTTAAGAAAGAAATCTACTTCATCCGAATATTTTTCTTTTGCTTTAATTTCAATCTTTTTCTCTTTTTCTAATTCTTCTCCTTTTAAACTTAAAATTTCATTACCTCTTAAGTCCTCTAATCTAAATCCTAATGATGCACCTTCAAGTTGATATAAAATTTTCTTCTCATTTGATTTATTTATTATATGCAATTCCAACTTTCCTTCGATTAAAACTAAACCATTTTCAAGATGTTCTGAAATTTTAAGAGTAGTGCCCCCTTTTAGAAAAATTCTAAAGATTAATCCCTCATCATCATTAAAATCCCTTAATGCATTATATGAAGCAATACTTTCTTCAGAAACAAAAGAACAAAAATATTTCTTATGTTGTTTTATAAATTTAATTATTTTATCTATGAAATGAGGTTGAAAGTCCCATCGATCAATGATATCGACAAATTCTAATCCGGGCTGGAGGTCAAAAACAATCTCATTAAGATTCTCGGAATTATCATTAATCTCCTTAATATAAACTGGAATTAATCCGAAAGAATATAATTCTTCTATTAATTCATCATCTAAAGAAAGCCCTTTTCCCGTAATTGAGAATAACATATTTATTATTATAAGTTTAATATTTTTTTATATTGTATAAATGGATATGATTTAAGAATTTGTTGAGATTGATACATCTAAAGTATGAGGTATATTTCTAAAAACATTTTTTACAATTTCTGATGCTGATTGAAATATAGAAGGATCTACAGGAGGCTCTTTTAATTTATGCTTAAATATTTTATGGAATTCATCTGAAAATTCTTTTAAACAATTAATTAAAAATTTAGAATAGTTTGATACAAATAATGCGCTAATAAAATTCTCTCTTCTATTACAAATCATAGATGCTTTTTCTAATTTTAATTCTATAATTTCTCCCATTTGTAATATATTAAGGCTTATATTTCTAAGTGAATGAATACAACCTGAAAGTAGGCTCTCTTTTAAATCCCAATCCGTCCATCTATGCTCAAATAAATGAAAACCTGATGGAATATGAACGATAATTAAACGATGGACCGTAAAAGGTAAAATTCGTATAATATCAGGATTTAAAGAAAAAATTAAAATAACAATTAAAAATCCTATAAACATCGTAATATTTGCCAAAAACCAAGATAATAAATTATCTCCTATTGTATATAAAAGAAAATTAACTGGATTTAAAAGAATAACTCCTATAATTAGAATAATTATTTTATTTTTCATATGAAGAGGTGCTTTTATGTACATTCTAACACTCCATAGTAAAAGGATATATGAAATTCCTATTTCTAACATGATATCATAAAGAATCATTTTATCAATGATAATTACTAATTTAAAATCGCTTTCAACAATCGTCAGTATAATATTATTAGGCCTTAATATCAAAAAAATATATAAAATTAATAGAATTAATGAAATAATTATTTTCCATATGCCGATTTGTTCTTGTTTCGCAGAATTAAATCCAATTAATAATAAGATAAATATTAAGAAATTTAAAAAAGAACCATATCTTAAGTAGTTTTTATCATTATAAATTAAGTATGCAACTTCACAAAAGAAGTATGTTATTGATGTTAAAAAAGTCATAGAGATTGGGATTAAAGGTTTAATATTTCTCTTTCTGGAAATCACCAGAAAATTAATTGCCCCTACAAATCCTAATCCCATTATAAAAAATTCAGATATTAAAGTTGCAAAATACCAACTAAACATTTGTACTATAAAAAATTTTTTATAATTCTATTATGTTGTTTAAATATTTTAAGATAATTAACTTAGCAAAATATTTTATAAAAATAAGTTAAAAAAATAATTTTAGAATGTAATTTTTAAAAATATTAAGTAATTATTTTTTATCCTTCTATTTTCTCAAACATATCCTTCCCCACGCCGCATATGGGGCAGACCCAATCATCCGGTAAATCTTCCCATTTAGTTCCCTCGGCATCTTCATTATAGATATATCCACAAGCTTGGCATTCATATTTTGCCATTTGATTCCACCTAAACTTTCTAATTATTTTAAATCTAAATTTAAATATATTGAATTGATAATTATATCTTTTTTTAAAAAAATTTTTTTAATAATTTATAAGAAATTTTAGTTTTAAATAATAATTTAATCTCTTTTTCGTGATTTTGAACATGTTCGCTGGAAAACATAAATGATTGGTTAGACATTTTTATAACATGACTGAAGCAAAACGGAAAATAATTCGCAAAATAATTAAAATTAATGAAGATCTTTGTACGGGGTGCGGAAAATGCGTGATTGCATGTGCTGAAGGTGCTCTTGCTATAATTGACGGTAAAGCGAAGGTTATTAATGAGGTTTTTTGCGATGGTCTCGGAGCTTGTATTGGTGAATGTCCTGAAGGTGCTTTGACTATAGAAGAAAGGGAAGCCTATGAATTTGAAGAAGAAGCAGTTGAGAAACACCTTGAATCTCTTAAAAAAAGTCATTCTACTTCATGTAATTGCCCTTCCTCTCAACCTATTGTATATGATAAAGAATGGGCAGATGTTAAAACATCGGAGGATATCCCTTCTGCATTAAGACAATGGCCAACGAAATTAACCTTGGTGAATCCTGAGGCTCCCTACTTCAATAACAAAGAATTAATTATTGTATCGGATTGTTCTCCCTTTGTTTTCGGTGATTTTCACAGGAAAATTTTGAGAGGGAAGCCTTTAGTAGCAGTTTGCCCCATACTGGGTTTAGGTGAAAATGAATTAGTCAAATTGGAAGAAATTTTAAATGTTAATCCTATAGAAGAATTACATTTAATTCTCGTGGAAGTCCCCTGTTGTCAAAAAATAAAGATCTTTTTAAGTCCGATTTTAGCGAAATTAAATCGAAAAATTAGAGTAAAAGAAACAATAATTGCCCGGAATGGCTCAATTATTCGAGAAGGATTTATCTCTTTATAAATTAGGATAAAATTTATTATTTTTCAAGCATGACCTTTTTTTTTATGATTTTTCTCAACATTACGGATAAAGCTGATTTAGATTTACCTAAAGATTTTGCTAATTCTTCTAATGAAATTTTTCTTGGCACCTCGAAGAATCCTAAATCTATTGCTTTATTCAAAATAAAATTCTCCTCAAAAGTTAATCGATGTACATCATCTTCCAGGTCATAGGGAGAATTCCCTATTTTTAAAAGTTCATATTCAATACTTTTTTTATCAAAAACCGTTAAAAGTTTATCAATTCCGTTTCTGGATGATATCAAACGCCAATAAGCATATCCTTCTTTTACCCTAACCGGGAAATCTATTAATACGCCATTTTCAATTACGGCATAGAGTAAATACGGATCTTTAGTTTTAACATTAATTTTAATGAAATTCTCATTCCTTTCCAAAACATTTAATTCCAACACAGATGGATGTTCTCTAACCTCCTTTATGATATCATCAATCTTATAATGTTGAATATCAATAACCGAATTCCCAATCGATTTTTCAAGATCAAAGGGTAAGAAATATTGGATTTCCATCCGAATGTCCGGAAATTTTTGAAAAATATAGGATATCCAGAGTTTTTCCGGAAATTTTAGCTTTATCCTCGCTAATGAAGCTTTTTTAGAATCCATTATTTAGGTTTATAATATTAGTAATTTAAATTTTATTTACGCTAATTTAAAATAAGAATTCAAGTTAGATTATTTTATAATGAAAGAAAAAAAAGAAAATAATAAAATATTATTAGGTATTTCCGGGAGCCCGAGAGCTCAAGGCACCGAATTTGCCGTAAAATATGCGCTAGATTATGCAGAGAAAAGATTCGGATTTGAAACGATTTTTTGGACGGTTCGAGGTAAGAAAATAAATTTTTGTTTACACTGTGACTATTGTATCAGAGAAAAAAAAGGATGTGTCCATAAAGATGATATATTAGAATTATACGATTTATTAACAAAGGCAGATTTTTTACTTTTCGGAACACCTGTTTTTCAAGGAAATCTTTCGGGACAGTTAAAAACTGTAATGGATAGATGCAGGGCTTTAGTGGCAAAAAATCCAAATGTTTTCAAAAATAAGGTAGGGATGGCATTAGCCGTAGGAGGTGACCGAAGCGGAGGTCAAGAAATTGCAATAAGGTCAATATTAGATTTTTTTCAGCAGAATCATATTATTTCCGTATCAGGAGGGGCTTTTGGAGCTAATTTAGGTGCTGCTTTATGGTCAAGAGATAGCGGTAAAGCTGGCGTGGAATCCGATATTGAAGGGCTCCGAAGTATAAGAAAAGTTATAAAAAGAATGGCAGAATTTTCATGAATAAATTAAGTTCAAACAATAAATTTAATTTTATTCATTTCCAATATTAATTTAGTAAGAATATTCATTTACCAATAATTTTATGAAGAATAAAGAATTAGATGCAGAAAAGATTAAAGAAATATTAAAAGAAGAATTTCCTTTTTTAAAAAAAAGATTTAATGTTAAAGTAATTGGCTTTTTTGGCTCATATGCAAAAGGAACGGCATCAAAAAATAGTGATATTGATATATTTATAGAATTTGCAAAACCGATAGGGTTGACTTTTATTGGTTTAGCCGAATATTTAGAAAAATTATTTAATAAAAAAGTTGAAATTTTAACACGAGAGGGATTAAATAGTATTAAATTTAAAGAATTAGCCCAATCCATTAAAAGTAGTATAATTTATATCTAAAAGAAAAGTTAAAAATTTTGTTATTAACTTAGAAAAATCTTTTCCGCTTCTTTTTTACGCAATCCCGAAATCCCCCATAATTCTTTAAACCAATATTTTCCTTTGAATAAGACTGCTGGAGTATTGACGATACATCCTTCGGCATCGCAAAAAGTGCTTGTAAAATTTTGATCTTGAAGTAATTGTTTTACAAAATCCTCATCGTCTATATCTCTTTCGATATATTTAATCTTTTTCTCTTTAAGCCATGCTTTAAGTTCATCACATCGATGACAGCCTTTTTTTGTAATTATAATCGGGATTTTTTGTTCAGCCATAAAATTATTAATAAAATCTTAGATTATAAAGATTTGGTTTATTATTCATAAAATTATATATTTTTTAGTTTTTATTGTTTTTTTGAAGCTTTTTAGAAATTCGTGCCAATCTTTCAGCGAGCTCAATTAATAATTCGTTTCTTTCATGGATTTTTTTTTCTAATTCATTTATTTCTTTTATATTAGGTTTTTCTTCCAATATTTGGCATTCAAGCTTTTTTTGAATTTGAAAGGGAATGAATTCAAGGAGTTCATTCATTATTTTATATCTTAATTTTAATATTAATTTTTTAACACTTTTAGCGGTAATTTTACCAACGCTTAGAGAATTTATAGATTCTTTAAGTATATTAAGGTCTTTTTCATTAAATATTACTTCTTCTAAATACCCTCTTAATATTTGAAGTTCAATTTTATTAATGTTTATATTAGTATTTTCAGAATCTTCGAAAATAGTCAATTTATTATCCCTCCATAAGTTTTTCCAAAACTTTAAAATGAATTTTGGTAAGTTCTTTATTTAATTCTTCTGCTCTTTTCTTTAATCGTGATTCATCAATAAAATTTAGATTTTTATTGGTATCATCAATTTCCAATTCTTTCTTATCTTTATCATCGCCTATACTGCATTTTCTAAGGAGCGAAATAAGCTCTTCTCTGTTGAAAGGAAAATATTTGCTTTGAGAGAGTATATTTATTGATGCATCTAAATTAGGAATTGATACATTATTTTTTGAATCAAACTCAAGTACTTTCTGGGACCATACCGAAATAAATTTTTTTAAAGTTTCTTTCTCTATTTCAATTGCCTGCTGATATTTTCCTTCTTTAATAAGTCTCTCTATATGAAATAGATTTTTAAGCAAAATTCTTCCTGTTTTATTGGCAAGATCATTTTTGAATTGGAGATTATCGATAATATTTATTTTATTTTCTTTTTTATAGAATATATCTTCTATTAGGTTAGAATATGATTCTTGTTTTATTATTCCTACATCGATAATGTCATCGTTTTTTACCGAATTATAATATTCTTCGAGTGCCTTTGAGAATTTTTTACTTACCATATATGAAGTATTCATGCTTTCACTTCCAGAGGCTTTTTTAGGATGCGCTTCTATTAAATATTCATGTTTTAAAAGTAAGTCGAAAATTTTATCCCGAATTTTTCTTATTTTTCGTTTATCATTAAAATTTTTGGAAGCTTTTGGATAGATTAATTTTAAGAGTTGCTCTTTAAGTTTATGCTTATATAAATTTCCGATTTTATCAATTTTACTTATAGCACCTAAGAATTTTATAATTTCGGGGATATATTCATAATATATGCCCAAATCTTTTTTAAATAATGTTTCTTTTGCTTGTTGGATTAATTGCTTTTCAGTTAGTTCATTATCATATCCTAATTTTTTCATATATTTATTCAAATATTCTTTTGATGGTGGCTGAATAGATATAATCTCAGATTCGATTTTAACGGGAAATGGTTGATTTATATCCGACCTTTTTACGATTATTTCATCATTTTTCATGCCCATTAAATAGTCTATTTGATAAGTATTATTTCTTTTATTGCTGTATAAGCCCGTTCCCTGAAGTTCCTGTAATTTCATTATATTCTTTAAAATTGTAATATCCCTTTTATCTACGGTTTTAAAGGTTATATAATTATTGAAATAATTGAATATATTCGGGTGCAAATAACGTATCTGATTTGCCATCATAATTAAACCGAAATCTTTGCCAAGAAGGGGTTCTAAAAATTTATTTATTTTCCCATAACTTAGTGTTCGCTCTAGATAATCCGTATTAAAATATAAATCGACATTTGGAATGATTAGAATTTTATTGACGTAATCCTCAAATTGGTTCGTATAATGAATTATTTTTGAGATAATTATAAATGTAATAAATATCTTATGTTCGAGCTCCTTTAAAATTGACAGATCAACTATTATTGTTTTATTATTTTGAATAAACTCAATAGATTTTACGCCTATTGCTTTATTTTCCTGCGTTCCTGAAAAGACAATTGTATTTTGCGTGAAATCCTTTATAAATGAAATTATTGAGTCAGTATTATAAGATTTCTCCCATATATTTTTATTCTCTAAATCTAATGCAATCGACGATAAATCTAAACCCGGATATTTAAGAAGTGTATTTTTAAAGGCTTCGGTCTTTCTTGAATCTACTCTGAAAGCCATGGCATAAGCATCAAAAAAGTAGTTTAGATAATCAACATTATTTACATCATAAGGTATATCCGAAAGCTGAACATCAATATTAAATGTATATCCTAGTTTAAAATATAAAATATTTTTCTCATATCTCGTATTCTCAAAATATTTTATTAATTTAGCATAAGTTCCATCATAATCAAAAATAATTGATGGCACTTCAGCTAAAATAAGTTCTGCGACAATTTTTTCCAATAAAATATTCCAAGCTGAATTTTTTCCGCTTACTATTAGCAAATTTTTTAATTGTTCTAAGGTAAAACCTGCAGGTATCTCTAATTCTAAATTTTCAGTATTAATTGTCCGTCCTATCGTTATGAGGTTCTCTAAATGGAGAGGACTATTAAATTCTGCAGCAATTTTAACATTTAACCCTCTCTTTAATTCGTCTGAAATGTTAATGAAATTTAAAAGAACTTCACCTTGAAAAAGAAGATAATTCAGATATGTACCCTCTAAACTAAAAAATTTATTTTTAAGAGTACTTATCAATAATCCGCTTAACATTTTATTATTCTTTAAAGGTTCAATATTAAAATCAGGAAATCCCGCTCTTAATGAATTTATTAAGAAATTTGCCTTAATATTGGTTTCTTTCTCTAAATATTCTAATATTTCTTTATTAATGTTTTTAGCGTTTTTTTGGGAACTTATTGAGAATAATCCAATTGTTCTCCATATACCCGCACGATAATTGAGCCATTTTTCGCCCTCTCTTTCATTATCTAGTTTAGATACCGATTCTTTCCATTTCTCATTTAGATATTGTAATCCCAAATTAAAAAATTCATAAAAAGTGAGAGGTGAACAAATAAATGTGTAAGCAAAAGGTATTTGATGGGCAATTAAGGCTCTAAAAAATTTTTTTGATTGTGAAAATTGCGGATTTAATGAATATTTCAAATTATAAAATTGAAGATCCATAATGTAGCATCGATTAATATGAATAAATAAACTATTTGGGAAATCTTTTTGTATATAAAAATCAATTCCTTTAAAAGGGTTTATTAATTTAATTCTATTTTTATTAAAATCTCTCGATATTAAGGATAAAAAAATTAGATGTTTACCCCAAATAATTGAAAATAATAGATTAATTAATATCATTATTAAAATGATTATTAACTCCGAAATTTCTGTTATAATGATAAAAATTGCCAAATATATGAAAATAAAGATTATAAATATTAATTGAAAAATATATTGCCCATTAAAATATCGTTGATCATGAAAACTTTCATAGTTATCAATCGAATCTATCTTATCATTTCCTTTTAATTTTACAAGATTAAGTCTAATTGCTTCAATTAATTCTGTTCCTGATAATAGGGATATTTTATAATGACTGAAATCTGCATTAAATGCTGCCTTTAAGGCATCATTAAGTATCTCTAAAACGGAATTTAAATGTTCTAAATTCTTCTTATTTATCTTGCCTTTTATAAAATCATAAATGCAAAAATAGATTTCAGTTGTGAAAGATTTATCAGAGTTAACTATTATACTTTTTCTAATACCACTCTGCTCAATATTATTATGCAATCCTAAATTTTTAGAGATAGGTTTTTGAACAATTTGATATGTAAACCAAATTTTTTGCGTATTTAGAATTCTTATAAAATGATTTAAAGAATGATGAACGTTCTCAGGAACTACGAGAACTTTAAAAATACGTAAGGCTACTATAGAATTTTCTAATTTATTATAATAAAATAGAGTAGTTGTTTTTTTTTCATTCAGAAAAAAAAACATTAAATTTGAAAAAGGGTTAATTTGAGAAAGCCTATATATATGAAATGATGCAAAATTCTTTAAAGAAAATATACGATCATTGAAAATCTGAAGTATTATTAAAAGAACTATAATTCCTGAGAGAATACTTGAAATTATTGGTAAACCTAAATTAAATGTTGTATAAATATAAAATAGAATTAAAAGGATTAATGAAATCCATTTATATGAGATAATTGAAGATTTAATTTCTTTAAAAGTAGGGTTTACTTCCCATATATTTAAATAATCCTTTTTATAATCATTATATTCTGTATCCTCTTTTTTAGCATACTTGTTTTTTGAATTAAAGCTCAAAACTCATCACTCCCTCATAAGGTAATAACGTTTATAAAGTGAAATAAATAAAAAGGATGGTATTCCAAATAATAAAATAAAAATACTAAAGGAATTTGCTACCCCAGAAAATAGTAGACATTCAACTATTATCAAAAAGGTAATAAGAGAAAAAACAATTCCACCCCCTAATAACAAATATCCATAATTTTTATCTAAAGAAAGTTGATAATTAATATCGTCTTTTAATTTTCCCTCAATTTTGTTTTTTTCTTTTTTAGATTTAATTAAAGCATTCTTTGCATATTTTAATTTAATAATTTCCTCAAATACACCTTCTTGAAAACCATTTTTTAAGATTTCCTTTAAAACTCGCTCTTTTTCCTCAATTTTATGAATTAGAAGTGATTTTATTGTTAGTTCAGGATTTTTATTTAAGCTTTTTTCAATATTACCATCATAAAATTTAGAATATAAACGTATTTCAGGAATATTGATTAATTTAATTTCCTTTTTAATTTTGAATAAATTCGGAACTTCTATTTTCTTAAGGTCAAGATAAATTTCAAGAGCTTGTTTAGATAAATTTGGGAAATTTAAAATTCTATTTCTTAATTTAGCTAGTTCTAATTTCCTTAATTTAATTATTAAATCTTGAGAAAAAATCTGTATAGAGAAATTATTTTTGAATATTTGATTGATTAATTCCATGTAATCGGAGCTAAATTCCTTATTTCTGATATCTTTTGGTCTTATACCTAATTTTATTCCAAAATCATTTACTAAATTTCCGATTAAATCTAAGCACGTTGAAGTTATTTTATCATAATTTCCGGAAATACAACAAATTTTAATTAATTTTCTCAATTTCATGTCCATTATATCATTAGATGGGATTATCAATTTTAATCACCTCTATAATTTCATTTAAAGGAGTTTCTTAATTTTTCATTCTCTTTTATATGATTTAATTTAAGATTTAGCTCCTCTTCGGCAATTAGAGAATCAAAATCAATCTTTTTTTGATAATTCTTCATTATATTTTCAATAAAAAATTCAGGTGTCCGCCTCTTTTGGTGAAATGATTTTACTGTATTATAATAAAAAATGGAACGGGGAAAAATCAAACAATACCCGAAAATAAGCATAATATAGCCCGGCCCTATAAAATAATAGAAAGTCATGGAAGATGTTTCATAACTTAATTTAATACATGGGAAGTATAATTTATTTGGAATTAAGTAAATTAGAGGAAAAATGAATATTAAAAAAAGTGAAATGACACATGCAAAAAGATTTAATAGAATTATCGGATTATATTTCTCAAAATCTTCTGAATCCTCTATTGTGATTAAAGCATTAATGAGAACTGAAATTAACAAAACAATAATAAAAATAATTGCTATAGAGATCGGAAAATTAAGATCTTTAACCTTAAACAATGACTCATATTCTTTATTATTATATTGAGTATGCCAACCCGTCAATATATTATATCTTGAAACAATTATAGGGGATGATGAATCTAAGTATATTATAATATAATACCAATCAAAAAACACGGATAAAATTAAAATTAGTGCTCCAATTGAATGAAAATATTTGAAAATCTCATAATTTTTATTTTCCATTTTTAATCCTCCAAAAAAGAGTTATATTTTTTAAAAATCTCTTCATTTTCAGTATTCAATTCAAGGTCTTCTAAATCTTGATTAATTTTATCTATATTTTCAGACGATTTTAGCGTATGAATTGTTTTTTCCGAAATTTTTTTATCCAAAATGGGACAATTATCGTATAATGCTATTTCTGTCTCAACTTCCTGTATATTATTAATGCACTCAAATAAGAATTGTTCTTTAAATCTAGGTTCAAATCTCTCATTTAAAATAAGCAAATCTGTACCATCTAAATTCAACTTTTTCTTGAAATATGGCAGTTCAAGATTTTTAAGGATGTTTGATTTTCTTTTAGAAAAATTAGAATAAATATAACAAAAAAGGGAACAATATACAAAGAAAATCCCTAAGAATAATTGGAATAATAATCCTGAAAAATAATATGCATCAGAAAACATAAATATTAAATTTATTGCACCTAATATAGTAAATGGTAAAGAAATTGCTTTAATCTTTAAAGAAAACTCTTTTAATAACCGAAAATAACGTTTAAAATTATTTTCTTCATTAATATTAGTTTCATATTCCGTAATAAATCGATATTTCTTGCTTAAAAAGTCTAATAGTTGTTCCAAATATTCAAATTTTATAATATGAATATTGGTTGATTTATGGTAAGGAAAAGGAACATTTTTTTCGGTAGTGCCTGTTTCATTTTTACAGACTAAGACAGGCTCTATTAGTAATTTAAACTCTATTTGTCCTATATGGAAAAAAATTTGCCTGTTTAAGGAAGATTTGGCAATATTTACAGATATTTTCAAATATTTGTTAATAAATTTATAAAAATAACCCTCAGAAATAAAATCATTTAATATCATTTCATTGACGCTTATTAAATTATCAATATTCCCATTAATTAATGTATCTTTTAAAATCTGGCATGGTTCTTTTCTATTTTTAACGAATTTATAATCTATTTTTCCCTGATTAATTACGATATTGCCTTTTAAATCGCTAATTTTAATAGGAAATATTATTATTTGTTCTATATCTCCCTTAAGTTCTTGATGTTTTATTACAAAAAAATCGATATCTCTTAATTCTTTTAATGGTATGGCATTTTTAGGAATAATAAAATACGATTCCTTGAGGAGCTTTTTGATATAGTCTCTGAAATTTTTGAATTCTATTTTTGACATTTTTTCGCTTCGTAAATCATCATCCAAAAGAATCGTCTCTTTATCATCGATATTCACATCTTCTATAAAATTTTCTTTAATATCTAAAAGAATTGAATGGGATTCTGTTTTTGATTCCGTCTTTCCTGTTAAAAATTCTTTTTCTTTCTGTTCTGCTTCATTAATTAAATCATTATCTAATTCAATTTCTAAAGCATTGTTAATTTTAGGTTCATTTTTATTTGAATCTTCACGTAAAAAATCATCATAATTATAATATATCTCATTAAGATATTTCTGATCATTATTTTTATCTAAATCACTTAGCTCACTTTTATTATTTTTAAAATTATTATATTCATCTCCCTTATCAATTAATATCATATTTTGATTCAAGAGATTTCCCGCACTTTCCATTTCAAGACTCTTTTCAAGTTCTCTAATCTTTTTATCTATTTTTTTTATTTGTTTCTTAATTTTTTCTTCATTTTTACCTAACTTATATAGTGCGTTGTATTGTTTTTTCGCCTTTTTTAAAAAATGTATTGCTTTACCGTATGCAAAAATATTTTCCTCTTGAGCCGCTCTCTTTAAATAGCGTTCGACCTTTATTCTTAAAAATGCTCTTTTAGCATTGCTGTGCAATAAATCAAATTTTTCAATCCATTGAGTATTTTTATTTTTTTTAGCATCTTCTAATGCTTTTTCAGAGATTTTAATTGCTTGTTTAAGATCCTTGGTTTTATAAGCTTGATGAGCCATTTCATACCAAAAGCTATAATCCCATTCCTTATTTATTTGTAATTCTAAAGACTTTTCCATAACATTATCATTACTTTTTTTTCATATTTAAAGAAAAAATCAAATGAAGTTATGAGAGATAAGCATCTGAAAATGAATTTAGTAAATCATAACCGGAAATAATTTAAATATAAAATTTTCAAAATTGTAGAGATAATTTTTTCCTTTATAAAAATCTAAAGTATAATTTATTAGAAAATTAAATAGTGTAATTAAAAATGGTTAGCGGGATAAAAATTAAAGATTTGGGTTTGATAAAACAAAATGTTAGAAATATTCATAGATGTCCTTTATGCGGCGAATCCATTAATATCGGTGTGGAATTGAGCATATTAAAGCAATTAGAGTCCGGAGAAAGATTTCCATATCCGCATATACATCTACACGGAGATCCTTTACATGCTATGATTTGTTATATAGATAAAAATCTTACCATTAGGAGCATTGGTGTTGCCAGAAGCATTGAAATATCGCGGGATTCAAACACTTTCGGGCAAATAATGAAAAAATGGTCAAATCCTTTTTAATTAGTAAAATTTAGGTGTTATAAATGTCTCTAAGTGAATTTTTAAACGAAAAAGGAGATTTTAATTTAAAACCTTATGGGAATAAGGAGATCTTTAAATATATCAATAATGAAAAAATACTTCGAGCGCTTTTTAATAATAAGATTTTCGAGCTTAGAGAAATCCAAAAGGACGCTATAAAAAAAGGATTATTTTTTAGAAAATCATTTTTAATATGTGCCCCTTCAGGAAGCGGCAAAACATTAATCGGAGAATTAGGCGCAATTCATAATATTTTACATGGATTTGGTAAATCTATCTACTTAGTTCCTTTTAAAGCATTAGCTACTGAAAAATATTTCTATTTTAAGAAGAATTATCAAAAATACGGGATTAAAATAGAGTTATCAATTGGAGATTATGATATTGATGATTCTATATTAAAGGATGCCGATTTGATTATTACAACTTACGAGAAAATGGACTCTATTTTACGTAATTTTCGGGAAAAAGATTGGATTAATGAGATTTCTACCGTCATTATTGATGAAGTTCATGTAATTGGCGATTCCGATCGTGGTCCTCGATTGGAATCTTTAATTGTAAGAATGAATGAGTATCTTCATAACCCGCAATTAATATGTTTATCTGCGACTATTGCTAACCCTGAATTTTTTAATGAATGGCTCAATTCTTTAGGAAATCATACAATCTTAATTAAATCAAATAAGCGACCTGTTGAGCTTTTTTATAAAATAGAAATTACCCAAAATAAAGATTCTACTATTAAGAAAATAACC
>CAZVTX010000048.1:0-15534 GCA_964629395.1 uncultured archaeon | reverse complement strand
TTAAATATTGTGGACTATTTGGTAAATTAATTCCTACGATATCACCTTTAGAAAATCCATTTTTTAAAAGCATATTAGCAAATTGGTTAGACATTTCGTCAAATTCTTTATATGATATTTCTACTCCTAAAAATTCACAAGCTAATTGGTTAGGGTATTTCTCAAAAGTAGGTCTTACAGCATCTGTATATGAAATCTCAAAAAGTTTAGGATCTAGATCTTCTAAACCATGATCCCAACTTTTTTTCCAAAATTGTTTCTCGCTCATAAAGATTATATTGTTAATTTTATAAATAAATTCATCGTTTTATAAAAAAATTTTAAAATCCTATTAAATAAAATTGAACAAATATTATAAAAAAAAGAAAATAGAGATATTTTTTTTAGAGGAATTTTTGATATTATTTATTTTTAGGAAATATTCTACCTGTTGGATCAATAACTTCATGTAATATTCTTAAATCTTCTTCAGTTGGGGGCTCATTTGTTTCAATTTTATCTGCGATTTCAAATTCAAAACCAGTAGCTTCTTTTACATCTTCTACTGAAACACCGGGATGTAGTGCAATTAGTCTCATTATTTTTGTTTCTGGATGGAAATCAAATAAGCATAAATCCGTAATAACTCTTGAAGGACCGGTATTAGGCGATAGACCCCATTCTTCTCTTGCTCCTGGTCCTGCGAGGTATCCCGGAGTTGTAATAAAATCTACTTTTTCAACAAATCTTCTTGGACTATGACGATCCATAATTATTAATGTCTCCCATGCAAGTGAGCCAAAATCATTTGCCCCTCCAGAACCCGGAAATCTTACCTTTGGTTTTTCATAATCGTCTCCAATCATCGTAGAATTGAGATTTCCATATTTATCTATTTGTGCGCCACCTAAAAAGGCATAATCTATGTATCCTCTTCTCATCATGTCCATTATATCAATTAAAGTCGTGCACATCAATGCTTTATGGATTGTTCGAGAATCTCCTACAGAAATCGGTAATGTTGGCAATTGTGGAGCAACTCCCCCCGCTTCAAATACAATTAAAAGATTTGGGGCATGAGTTTGCTGAGCAAGCATGGCTGCTGCCAATGGGAGACCGGTCCCTACGGCAACAGACTTATTATCTTCTAATTGTCTCGCAGCTACAACACACATTAATTCCCTTAAAGTGTAATTCTTTTCACTCATCTTATATTATGCACCTCCCATTGGTGGTCTTAAAAATTCATCATCTCTTAATCGCATTAACCTTTCATGTCCTAATTTATTAAGATATTGCTCAAAATTATCTAATGAATATATCCATTCATCCAGCCATTTTTCAATCTTACTCGTGTCTTTATCTCTGCCAGCTGCTAAATATTCCTCCGTAAAATCATGATCAAAATAGTACTTATAGGGCATATTTCCGGGATGAGAGCCCCATGGTTGTTCTACTACGGCATCAACCATAAAGAATGGAACAACAGTTTTACCCGGGTCTGCTCTTATTACTTCAGTATCTACAAGCTCTTCACAAGTAACGATAATTCGTTTAGATGCTCTTGCTTGTAGATCATCTTTTACGATATGGCCATCAATTTGACAGTTTCCATACATATCAGCTCTATGGACATGCATAATCAAGACATCCGGATTTAAAGCCGGTAATAATAATACCTTTTCTCCCGTAAAGGGGCATTTCACAACTTTTCCCGGAGAATGTCTCATAGTGTCGGTTCCAAGCATGACTTTAACGGGTATAAATGGAATACCCTGAGCTCCTGCTCTTAATCTATAGGACATAGCACCATTGGTATAATCTGTTTTTTTTACCTGACCGCTTTCAAATAATCTTCTCTGAACGCCGGAGAGTCCTCTTAATTCAAACCCAACCACATAGGCAATATCCACGGCTTTTACACAGCCTCCCGCCATTAATACATCAATATCCTGTACTGCAGTATGTCCTGCAACCGTTAAATTTCTTTTTCGCTGCCTAACAATCTCATAAATGGTTGCCATAGGAATCCTTATATGTCCAAATCCTCCAATTGCAATGTAGTCTCCATCATGAACAAATTTTTTAACTGCTTCATCCAATTTCATTCTTTTATCGACTAATGCTCTCGTTTTTTTTCTTGTATATTCTCTCATATCAATTGGAGTATTTTTGCAAAATATTTCTCCGGTTCCTTCAAATTCTATTTCCAAATTACATTCCACCTTTTACATTATTTTTTCTTATTCTCGAAAGAATGAATTTTTAATAATAATATTTGATTCTATTTTAATTTAAATCTAAAACTTACATATCTATAAAGAGCTCATTAATTATAATTGATATTTTAATCTTAATGACTTTAATTTTACTTTTGTTAAAAATTGATAAATATTAATGAAACAAATGTATGAGATCCGAAAAATAATAAAAAGGATCATTATCATTATTGATCAAGAAAAAAGGAATTATTATCAATATTAGAAAAGCTTAATATACGATAAAAATGTTAATAGAAATATAAAAAAATCAAAAATAAAGTAGTCCAAAAGTGTTAGAAAATGGCTAAAACGACAGATATAAGGAAAAAATTATGGGAACCCTCGGAAGAATGGCTTAAAAACGCTCAAACAACTAAGTTTATTGAATTTGTAAATAATAATTTTGGTCAAAATATAAATAATTCTAAAGAGTTATATAAATGGTCAGTAGAGAATATTCCTGGTTTCTGGGCTGCGATATGGGATTTCTGCGGAATTATCGCCTCAAAAAAATACGATAAAGTTGTGGAAGATCTAAGTGTATTTCCCGGAACAAAATGGTTTCCCGGTGCGAAACTCAATTTTGCTGAAAATTTATTAAAATATAACGATGACCAGAAAGCTTTTGTATTTCAAGGAGAAACAAAAGTTCATAAAGAAATTTCCTATAGTCAATTAAAGAAGGAGGTTGCAAAATTAGCTAAATCTTTACGTGAAATTGGTGTAAAAACAGGTGATCGCGTTGTATCATATATTCCTAATTTAATTGAAACACCTATAGCTATGCTTGCAGCAACCAGTATTGGAGCAATTTGGGCATCTTGTGGTGCAGAGTTACAAGCTAATGCAGTAATTGATAGATTTGGGCAAATAGAACCAAAAGTTTTATTTACAGTAGATGGATATTATTATCGAGATAAAGTATTCAATACTCTTGAAAACGCAAAAAAAGTAATTGAAGCAATTCCGACAATTGAGAAGGTAATTGTTGTAAGATATATTTCTGAAAATAAGCCAGATATTAGTAATGTTCCAAAAGCAGTTCATTGGGAAGATTTCATTTCAAAAGAAGAAAATCCTGAATTAATTTTTGAGCAATTACCATTTGATCATCCTGTATATATTATGTTTTCCAGCGGAACAACAGGAAAACCAAAATGTATGGTTCAAAGTGCGGGTGGGGTATTAATAAATCACTTAAAAGAGTTAGTATTATCAACAGATTTAACAAGAAAAGATGTAATTAATTATATCACTGCTCCTTCTTGGATGATGTGGAATTGGCTTATAAGCTCTCTTGCTGTTGGCGCAACTATTTTCTTATATGATGGTAATCCTCTTTACCCCCATCCCTTAAGAATGTTTGAATTAATTGAAAAATACGGAATTACTGTATTCGGAACAAGTGCGGCATATATTCATTATTTGATGGGAATTGATGCTAAACCAGGAAAAGAATATAATTTAAGCTCATTAAGAGAAATTTCTCAGACAGCATCAACTCTTTCTCCTGAAGGTTTTGAATATGTTTATCGTGAAATTAAAAAAGATCTTTATTTTAATTCAATCTCAGGTGGAACAGATATAAATGGTTGCTTTGCCGCAGCTCTCCCAATTGCTCCCGTTTATTCGGGTGAGCTTCAAGGAAGAGCATTAGGTATGAAAGTAGAAGCTTATAATGATGATGCAGAACCGGTTTTAGATGAACAAGCGGAATTAGTTTGCGAAGCACCTGCACCCTCAATGCCGATATATTTCTGGGGCGATGATGAAAATATGACAAAATATAAGGCAGCTTACTTTGATTATTTTAAAGATAAAGGTAAAAATGTTTGGAGACACGGAGATTATATCGTGATCCATAGTGATACGGGAGGTATAACCTTCTGGGGACGATCTGATGCAGTATTAAAACCATCTGGCGTAAGAATCGGAACTGCAGAAATTTATAATATCGTTGAGCAACTACCCGAAATTGAAGATAGTTTAGCAATTGGATTAAAAGATATAAAAGATGGAACTTTCAAAAAAATTGTTCTATTTATAAAACTTGCTGAAGGATATAAATTAACAGACGATTTAAAAGAAAAAATTAAGAAAGAATTAAGAGAAAAAGCATCTCCACGACATGTTCCGGGATTGATCTTAGAAACACCTGATATTCCGTACACATTTAGTAATAAAAAAGTAGAAATTGCTGTCAGCAAAATCATTCATGGAATGCCGATCTCTAATAGAGGTGCTTTAAGAAATCCGGAATCATTAGATTATTTTGAGCAAATAAAAGATAAATTACAATAAATATGTATATAAGGATTTAATTTTATTTTTTTTTTTTCCTTTATTTGAAATTTAAGAATTACCTTTATTTTTTCTAAATTTTTTAAGCAATCTATTAAATTTTAAAGGCTTATCCTTAAAATATAGCTCCCTTAATGCTTGATCTTGAAGGGTATACATAATTTCTGCCGATAAATTCCCATTTTCTGCAAACTGTATGTGTTTCACGAGAATATTGAATATAATTTAATTAAATTATTAAATATACAAGAAAAAAATTTGTTAGAATTATAAAAAATTTATTTTATTAAATAATCTTCTTTTAAAACATCTTTTATGAATTCTGATTTTATTTTAGTGACTCGCTTTACTATTTTTGCTTGAAGTTCTAATTTAATTTTTTTCCTACTTGGAATACTTGCACGCATTTTAGAAAACATTTAAACCACTTAATTTTATTATAAAATTAAAATATCCAATTGCATATTTAAGAATATCTTAATTATTACAATATTATTGAATCATTATCCAAGTCCAAAATTAACTTAAAATCAAAATATATTAAAATAAAAAAAAAAAATGGTTGCGTAAATAATTTCAAAAAAGAGTTTTTTACATTATTTTACTTTAACCTAACTTACTAATTTTGGATTTATTCTTTTCTTTCGCTTAATAACGAAAGGTTTTATAACCGCCTTTGTTATACGAGTCATATTGAGCAGGAGCTTTTTCAGTAACGACTACATTACTCGCTTGTAATCCTTTTTGACCTTCTACTACATCAAACTCTACTTTATCATTTTCATGTAAAGTTTTATATTCATCTTTTTCTCCTACTAAGGCTGTATAATGAACGAAAATATCGTTTCCTTCTTCAGAACTAATAAATCCATAGCCTTTACGGCTGCTAAACCATTTTACTGTTCCTTTTACCAAATTTAAAACCAATTTTTAATTTAATTTTATTAAAAATTTTTAGTTCTAAAAGAACTAATTAATATAATAATAAAGAATAAATAAACATTGAGTTTTTGAAATATAGAAAAAAAATAAAAAAATTTTTATGGCTGAGAATTATTTTTTTGATTTAATTAAAGATGATTTTGGAAGAATTTCAATTCCAAAAGCATGCCATTTTTCTTTGGGAACTTCTCCCTATTATGCTCATCAAAATGCGCTTGCAATAGATATTTATTATAATTTATCCCTAAATGAATCAGAAGTCTTAAGCCCTGTAGAGGGAAAAGTGATAGAATCCAGAATAATGTCTGCACCTAAGGCAAAATTCGATGGAGGTATAGATAGGGAATATTTGACGATTATAGAAAGTCCCGAAAATTCTAACATTGTTTTTAAAATTCTGCATGTAAAATCTAATCTAAAAAAAGGGGATTACATAGAAATAGGCGATTTTCTTGGAACAACAATAAGAAATGGTTACTTTGCTTATTGGTCGAGTCCGCATCTCCATTTAGAAATAAGAAATCGGCACGATGCAGTTCGGGCAAGAGGTGGCAAGGAATTTTCGATTAATTTTGGTAATTTCGATTCATTAAATCCAAATAATAGTCAAAATAAAGAAAAAGAAATTATTAGAGGGATTGTTAAAGAATCTCATCCAGAATTTATTCTTGCTCATTTAGCAGATGATTTATATTATCGGATTGGGGAGATTCTTGGAGTTTGCTGCAATCTTCATAATAAAGCAAGAAACACTAATCTTGATTGTATAGTTGATGGCGGAATCCCTATATATAAAAATGGCTTGATATTAAGTCATAAAAAAATAAATTGTAAGGATACTTGTTTAGTAAATTTCGCCTCTTGCGAAATTGGAACAATTTCAGGTGCTCGAAATCATTTCGGATTTTTAAAATTTAACAACGTAAAATTTTATGTAAATGATATCGAGGTAAGAGGTATCTCTTTTTTTCTTGCCTTTTTTTATCCTCTAATCAAAATAATCCCTTTTGAAAAAGATTCACTTAAATTTGATTCAGGGTCAATTTTAAAAATAAAAGCTGCTGTTAATTAATAGAAAAAAGCAGAGTTTATTAATAATTTTAGTGCGATAATTATTAACAGAATTAGAATTATTATTTGGAACTTTTCTTTAGGTATTTTTGGCGTAATTTGATGCCCAACTTTAGTAACTAAAAAAATAACGCCAAATCCTATAAAAAAAACAATAATATAATCAAACGGAAATAAACCGCTTGCAGAATACACAATTAATTTAACGGAACCGATAATTGCACTTAAAATGGAGAAGTTTGCAATAAAACTTTCACGTTCATATCCTGAACGCTCAAGCAAAACGACATTTATAGGTCCTGAGGCTCCAATTAAGCCCCCTAAAAATCCATATGAAAATGCACCTGAATAAAATAAGTATCCTGGAACACTTTCGAGATTTCTTTCTTTTAATATTTGAATTCCATTTTCTAAAGCTTGTTTTTCTTTAAATATTTCATGAATCTTTATCGAAACATAAATAATTACAAAAATCCCTAATGCAAATTCAATCCACCTTGTTGATGCAATAACGATTAAATAAGAGCCTATCAAAACGCCGATTATTCCGGGAGCCGCATATTTTTTTACCAGTCTCCAATCTAAATAATTTCTATAATTGGTAGAATTTAAAAGGGAGAGTATTGTTGACCAAAATCCCATTATAACGACGGCAATTCTGACATCTAAAAAAAGTGATACAAGGGGGATAAAAACAAGAGCATCACCAAATCCAAGTGTGGAGCCTACTAAAATAGCAAAAGCTAATATTAATAAAATTATAATATATTCTTCCATGCCTAATTAGGAAAAAATTTAAAATAAAATAAATCTAAGTATTTTAAGATATCTTTAAGAATATCGTAATAATAGAATTAATATTAAAAAAAGTTTTAAAAGAATTATTATGAATCCCGTCGAAGTTTATATTATTGCCAAAGATGCCGGTGTTTTGCTACATAAATATTCTATTCTGTTTTCCGAGCAATCTGAGAAAGATGAATTGATGTCGGGTTTTTTAACAGCGTTAAATAACTTTGTAAAAGAATTAAATTTTCCAGAAGGAGTTTCATTGTTACGTTCCGGCTCACTTGAAGCCCGCTTTAAATCTGGAAAATATATTTTTACGGTTCTCATTATTGATTATCAAATTCCATTAGGCTCTTCTACAGAGTCTATTTTAAGCGGATTAGCGGAAGAAATCACTAATAAATTCGAGCAAAAATATTCGGAAGAGCTGGAAAGGCAATTCTCGTCCATGAAATTTGAGCCAAATTTTTTCGGTGATTTTCGTGATGATATTGACAATATAATTGACTTATTTGGCGAACAATCTAATGAATTATATCAAAAATTAGTTTTAATAGAAGCTCTTTACGCAAAAGTTCCGCAAAAATGGTGCATTCCGCTTATTGAAAAATTAAGCGATGGGGAAAAAATTGATATTGTAAATAATATTCCAAAAACATATCATCGACAATTAAAAGATGCTATTAAGAAAGTTAATTATAATTCTCGACCTGTTTGGGAAATATTTGCGGTTGATATAATTGATCCTAATTCTTTTTAGTTGATTTCGATAAAAATCTCATAATTCTAATCTGTTTAAATATTTTGGAGGAATTTCTTCGGAAAGATAAACATCTCCGGCTTTATAAAATTTAATCCCATTATTTTTTGCAGATTTTACATCGATCTCTAAAATTACAACATCTTTAGAATGCCTTTTTCCGACCTGAATTGCCGTTTTTATATCTTTAGAGAGATGTACATATTGTCTTCCTCGCTTTTTTAAACCTTCTTCTTGAATTTTTTTATAAGCTTTTAAAGATGTTCCGTGATATAATTTATCAGGAATGTTCTCAGCTTCATTTAATTTAATTTTAATCTTTATGCTATGCCCATATAACGCCCTTATTTTATTTCCGACAATTTCAAATCGCAGTTTATCTGAAGATCTCATCATTTCTATAAGTGTATCTTTTGTTATTATTCCTAAGCCTAAATCTGAATATCTCTTGTTTAAAATCCTTAAAATTTCATCTAAATCGGCAAAACCTTCATTATCTAAGTTAATTCTGGCTTTTTCGGGATGATGACGTAAAATAAAAGATAAAAATTTTGAAATTCTTATAAATTTTTTATTCATTCTAATTTTTTCCTTTATTTCTTTTTCTTCTTGTATATGCCGAAATTTTCGGTAATAATTCTGTAAATTCTAAAGGTTCGGCAAAAACCGGCACTCTTCTCTCGGTTAACTTCTTATAAACACGTGCTCTATCTTTAGGCACATTTACCCGTTGTATTATAGGTATAATTGGTTTTTTATATTTATGTCCTAAGCAAAGGCAATCAATCATATTTGGCTCAAATGATGGGTCTTTTTTCAAATGAAATTGTGTGCTAAAATACCATGCCGGAAGATCCAGAATTAAACCATCTATTTTTTTATCGGAAAGTGCGAGCTCAATAATCTCTTTCATTACATCACTGTAATAAATTTGAGCAGATACATCAAGAGGGTTTTTAGAGCTTGTTCCTAATGTAAAAAACTTAGAATCCAATTGTTTTTGTATATCTTCACTAAAAGGAGGGACGTTCATTCCATTTTTTTCAATTAAATCAACCAGAATAACACCGTAACCTCCGCTAATTGAGAACACTGCTAAATTATTTAACTCAAAACTGCCATAGAAATCAATTAATTTTGCCGTATATAGCAGTTGTTCAAGAGATTCAACCTCGATTATATTTGTTTGCCTAAAAAGAGCTTTCCATATTTGATTCTTGCCCGAAATTGACGCAGTATGCGTTTTTGCTGCGATTGAACCGGTTTTAGTTTGACCACCTTTAAGGAATATTATAGGTTTTTTATTATTTTCTAAAATTCTTCTTAAAATTTCCCCTCTTCCTTTTTTTATTCCTTCTGCATAACATAATATTATATCCGTTTCAGGATCATTGCTTAAAAATGCGATTAAATCTACAATATCTAAATCTGCACCATTTCCGAAGGAAAATACTTTTGAAAATCTTAATCCCAATTGAGTTGCCATATAAATGCTTATATTACATATACCCCCTGATTGGGCAATAAATCCAATATTTCCCGCCTCTGCAGGAAATTTAGGCCGCCATGCAATTCCTAATTTTGGATAATATAACCCCATACCGTTAGGGCCCAAAATTCTAACTTTATTTTGTGCTCTTCTTAAAAGCTCTTTTTCTAAAGCTATACCTTCTTCTGTTCCTGAATCAGAGAATTCTGCAGTAAATACACTTGCGAGTTTAACACCTTTCTTAACGCAATCATCCATAACAGATAAAACTTGCTTAGGCGGAACTGCAATGAATACAAAATCAACATCATCTGGAATGTCTAATAAAGAACGATATATATTTTCACTCGGAAAATTAGGAATTTCAGTGACAGTTGGATGGACAACATATAGCTTACCTTTAAAATTCTCTTGGTGATTTTTAACGAAAAAAAAGTCCCGTTTTTTAGAAGGACCTATAACCGCCATCGATTTTATATCATTTATAAATGAAATATCTTTTATTTCGTCGAGATGATCAATTTGAGCATTCATTAAAAAAATAAATTTTGCGAAAATATTAAAGATTTTGAAGTTTTTTAGAAATAATATTAAATATAATAGAGAAAATGATTCACATTTTACCTCTAAATTATGTCCGAAAAAGATAATGAAATATTAAAAAGATCTGAGAGGATAATAAAATTATTTTCTGCTGCAAAAGGTATTAATATTTCAAAATTTCCCGGCTCTATACCGCCATTTTCAAAATATTTAAATGGAAAGATTATTGATGTTGAAAGAGGCAAAATAATTGTAGAATTCGATTTAAAGGAAGAATGGGCAAATCCAACGGGATTACTTCATGGTGGAATGCAATCTGCTATTATTGATGATACAATTGGCATGTGTACGGCGACTTTAGGTTATGAGGGCTTCTTAATTACGATTGATGCTCAATATAATTTTTTGGGTAAAATTAAAGTTGGCGAAAAAGCCCTAGTTTCCGCTAAATTAGTTCGGGAAGGGAAAAATATAATCCATTTTTTTGCTGAAATAAGAGATTTGAATGATAATCTAATAGCAACTGCAAATGCTAATCTCTTGAAAACATCATATAAGCCGGAATATGTGAGAGAAATTGATTCTTTTAAAGAATAAAATATCTTGAAATATTTTGAAATCTTTTTAATAAATATAAAAAATATTTGTTTGATGATAAAATTGAGTTTAGACGTGAATAATGCATATAGAATAACTGAAAGGCTCTCTTTTCCAAGATTAGTAGGGTCTGAAGGCGAATTGAAGGCGATAGAAATTATAGTTGAAGAATTTAAAAAAGCCGGCTATTCTGAAATTAAACGTGAAAAATTCAAAACTTCGCTCTTCAATTGGGTTATTGTCAGATATATATTTATTCCTCTGGGATTATTATTATTACTTTTACCAATTACATTTGCTTATAACTTTTGGCTAACGTTAATAATAATTGCAATTTTGGTATTTGGTGCAATTAAAGCCTTAGGTGCCTTAAATTCTGCGGATATTGTCCTATCTAAAAATGAGAAATATAATTTTGAGACTGAAAATATTTTTACAGAATTAAAGAGTGAAAGACCGATGGTAACAGTAGTATTTATGGCACATTATGATACAAAATCTCAGACTTTTCCCAGTGCATTTCGGATTGCCATTTTTATAATTTCTTTATTAGGGAGCCTAATTGTTCTTATCATTTATTTAATTTTAGAAATAATTGCAATTCTAAGCTTTTTCTCTGTTCTAACTCCGATAGATTTTTCTCTATTAAATACCATCTTGCTTTATATTTGTATCTTTTTAGCATTAGTAGGCAGTTTAAATTTTTTTAACAAGACAGGAAATAAATCACCTGGAGCTTATGACAATGCTGCAAGCGTAGGAACTACTATCGAATTAGCCCGCTATTTTAAAATAAACTCCCCTAAAAACGTCAATTTTATATTTTTATGCACCTCCAGTGAAGAATTAAATTTAGGCGGAGCAAAACATTTCATTAAAGAACACGGGAACGAATTCGATAAAAACTCAACTTTTTTTATTAATTTTGATGGTATTGGAGGCACTGGTTTAATACGTTTAATTACAAGTTATGGAATTCCCAGAACAACCTCATCTAAAAAATTAAACGATTTATTTCTTAAAGCTGCAAAAGAATTAAAAATTGCTACCAAATCTGTTTATTTACCAACTGGTGCTTGGAGTGATTATATGCCAATTGTTAAAAGTGGTTTTGAAGCTTGCTGGCTATGCTCACAAGGAGGTTTAAAATACGTTCATACATCTAAAGATAATTTATCTTTAGTGTCAAAAGAGGGATTAAAAAATGGACTTCAATTATGCATAAAAGTTGTGGAATATTTGAACAAAGATTATTCTAAATTTTAATTTTTAAATTAAGTTAAATAATGTTCAAGAAATTTTTGAAATCTTTAAAAAAAATAATATATTTTCTTATAATCCTTAAATTTTTATTATATTACATCTTATAATGATAAACATATCAATTACAAGTTCTGAAAATTATGCTAAGTCCAGAAAAAGTTAGAGAAATATTAAAAAATTATTGTATAAATCTTAGATTTCATGCGAGAGGTGGACAAGGCGGTGTTACTGCATCGAATTTATGCGTTGAAGCGTTCGATGGTTATGGAACTTGCCAACCAAAATTCGGGGCAGAAAGGATGGGAAGCCCTACGGAAAGTTTTGTAAGATTAAGTTTAAATGAAGAATTAATAAGAAGTAATGAACAAGTATATATGCCCCATTTCGTAGCAGTTCTTGATCCTTCATTATTATATGAAGTTAATGTAAATGCTGGTGTACCTCATGGTGGCTGGCTAATAGTAAATACAACTATGAATGCTGAAGAAATTCAAGAAATTGTTAAGCGTAAGGATCTTAATATTGCAACTATAGATGCTTTGAGCATTGCAATGGAGATTTTTGGAAGAAATATTACAAACACCATTATTTTAGGCGCTTTAATAAAGGTTTCTAATTTATTTACATTAGAACAACTTTCTGATGCAATAATGGCCCGATTTAAAAGTGAAATTGCCGCTAAAAATATTACCGCAATAAAACAAGCGTATGAAGAGACATGTATATATGAAAGTGGCGAAGAATTGGATTTTTCTAAGGATACAAAAGTTCTATGGCAGCAGGTAAAGTTGGATCTACCAGGTTTTAAGGAAATTGATAAAGCGGGTGTTTGGTACTGTGATGAAAAAGTAATCGAAGTTGGAAGTAATCAAGTAAACACAGGTTCCTGGGGAGAATGGGAGGTAATATGGGATGAAGAAAAATGTACGGATTGCGGACAGTGTTGGTTTGTATGCCCTGATTTTACAATCTTAAGAAAAAAAGGTGATGATGGGAAATGGCATATGGCGGGAATTGATAATTTCCACTGTAAATCTTGTTTAAATTGCTATGAAATCTGTCCCGTCAATGCAATTGATAAAAAATTAAAACAAGGGCCGGGTTCGTGTGCCGTGCCCCAAAAAAGTTAGGAGGTTATAAATATGAGTATAGAACCAATGAAATTATTTTTTAAGGAAATTAAAGAACCAATCGAAACTGCCATGATAGGGAACTATGCTGTAGCTGGCGGAGTTACTCAAACGGATCCAGATGTAATCTGTGCATTTCCTATAACACCGCAAACTCAAGCAGTAGAAGGATTATCCGATGTAGTACACCAGGGTAGATTAAAAGCCGCTTTTGTAAATGTTGAATCAGAATTAGCGGCAATGAGTTATTCAACAGCGGCTTGTGCTGCGGGTGCCCGCACATTTACCGCAACGGCATCTCAAGGTTATTTATTAATGGCTGAAGCACTTCCTATGCCGGTTGGCTGGAGAGTTCCCTTAACTATGATGATTAGTGCAAGAGCGTTTAATGCGCCGAATTTGAGTATTTGGAATACGTGGGAATTTGTCCAAGTAGGGTCAGTTGGCTTTGGTTGGAATTGTATAGTATCGGAAAATGTTCAGGAAACGTATGATGCTGCGATTCTTTCCGTTATGATTGCTGAGGATACATTATTTCCAACAATGTTCGTACATGATGGATTCATAATAAGTCATTCTGTACAAAAATTATGGTTAATTCCGGATGAGGTTGTAAGAAAACTTACTCCTAAAAAACCAAGACATACCATTAATCCTGATCATCCTGGAACATGGGGGGGAATAGTTACCCCCGACTTTTATATGGAAGGCAGGAAAAATTTGGATGTTGGCAAAGAAGATGTCTTAAATAAAATTAATGATGCTTATAAGAGATTTAAAGAAGCCACTGGCAGAGAATATCATCACATTGAAACTTATAATGTAGATAATTCCTCTAAAACGGCTTTTATTACAATGGGTTCAATGTGCGGAAATATAATAAGTTGGTTGACAAAAAATAAAGATGTTGGATTGATAAAAATTCGAACATACAGACCATTTCCTAAAGATGAATTACAAAAAATTATAGAAGAAAACAATATTGAAAAATTAATTATTCTGGAGAAATCAGACTCATTAGATAATCTTATACCAGCTTTTTCATCATCAATTGCTTCTGCATTATATCCATTAGGGACCTTATTTAGAACTTTTATAGTTGGGTTAGGCGGAAGAGATGTAACAAGGGATGAGTTAAATGTTGCTCGGAAAAAAATCGCAGAAGTAACGGATATGAAAGGAAAATTATACATGTATTTGGGAGTAAGAGAATCTAAAAATAAATTATGGGGGGTTGATTAAAAATGTCCGAAAAGAATTTTATAAAAGTGGAAGATTTATTGAAAAAATCGGGTAAATGTAATGTCCTTTATATCAATTATGATAATGAAGCATTTATGAATACAGGAATTCAAGAATCTTCTGGAACACCCCCCCATGCAAGTACCACGACAGGTCCCGCAGGAGAAAAGATTCCCGGAAAAATAGGTGTAAAACAAGATTTAGTTACTCCATTTGCTTTTTTTGGTGCAAAATCACTATTCTTAGCCACTGCTAATCCCGCTTATCCAAATGATTTCATGGGGAAAGTTGTTGAGGCGCTTAAAACAGATGGGGCGGCATTTATTCAGGTCTATTCCGATTGTATGAGAGGTTGGCGCCATCCGGCAAGTGAAACAATAAAAGTATCTAAATTGGCTACTGAATGTGGTTATTGGCCGCTTTATACGATAAGAATAAGAGATGGAATTCCTACTTTCTCATATTATAGAGGATTAGATATAGATAAGGATAAATTTGTTGATTATTTAAAAACTATGGGTCGATTTAGACATTTATTCAAACCAAAATTTAGAGAGCAAGAAATTGACGAGATTATTTATTTTACCGAGCAAAGGAATAAAAGATTGGTAAGTCTTATTGCGAAGTTTGGTGCTGAAAAACCTATAGAAGTTTATCGTTTAGATAGAAAATCCCTTGAGCCCCAACAACATTTACAACCGGGACACGGATTATGCCCGGGTTGCGGAGCGGGTATTGTATTAAATCAACTTGCAACGGCAGTACAATTAGTTGCTGGCAAAAATGTCATTTATGTTAATAATACAAGCTGTAGTGAAGTCTCAACTTCAAAAGATTTTGTAACCTCATGGAGAGTTCCATGGGTGCATCACCTCTTTGAATCAGGAGCAACGGTCGCTGATGCAATCAGTACGGCATATAAAATCATGAAATTTAAAGGATTATTTCAAGGAGAGATCCCTTATGTAATCCACATTGGAGGCGATGGCTCTACATACGATATTGGTTTTCAATTCTTAAAATCTGCCCTTATGAGAGGTAGTAGCTTCGTTGAAATGAATGAATATTTGAAAGATATGAAGTAAAAGATATTAATTTTTAATTTTTTTTAGTATCAGTATCTAAGGAAGTAATTTTTTTCTAATAATTTTTATTCTTTTCTCATCC
>CAZVTX010000047.1:0-15629 GCA_964629395.1 uncultured archaeon | reverse complement strand
AATTTAAGATAGAATATTATTATTGAAAAAATTAATCTGAATATAATGTCTAATAAAGATATTTGGACTATTAAGCTGGATTGGCTTAATATCCTGAGAATTTTGGGGCTTGACTCAATAAACCAAATTTCAGAGGTTAAAATGGAGCGTGCCATTAAGAAATTGTCCAAAACTTATGGTACACAAAAATTAATGGAGCTTGAACCAGATGAATTAGATCATCTACTCGCAAGCGAATTAAAAGACCTTATGAAACGAGAATTAGCTTTAAATGCTAAAAAGAAAGAAAAGATGGAAAAAGAAGTCCGAAGTAAAGTTATTCCATTTAAACATGGCGGAATTATAAGATTGGATCCCCGTGATTTCAAAGATTTAGATCCTAATTCCGACCCTGAAGAGATTTTTAATTACTTTTATAAAAAATTAGTTGGCGATGATGACGAGGATGATGATGACGATGATAAGTATAATGATAAAACAGGTTTTTATATTTAAGTAAATTTGCTTAATTTTATCAAGATAAATTAAATGTTTATTATCTATAACCTAATTAAAATTAAGAGTTATTAAAAAAATTAGTCATTCTAATTTATTCCTAAGCTCATTTAGGTTTAACTTCTTTATTTTCTTATAAATTATGCTAAAAATAATAAATCCTCCAAATGACCAGCAAATCCAAGAAATATATTGATACAGATTCAGGTTTATAAAATATTCAATGACATTATCTAAGAAGTTAAAACCGAGATCGTCTAGAACAGAATTAATATATTCAGGAAATTCTACTTGTTTTGGATAATAATCTATTGCAACAGCTTCATGTTCGTTCTTTTTCAAATTTTTAAAGATTGTATCAACATTAATTTCAGAATCCTCTATTTTAAGTTTGATAAAAGAATTTAATTCCTCATTTGTATGTGTATCGGAAGCGGAAATGCAAATTAGGCTATTATTTAGACAAAATTCCCTGATTTTTAAATCTCGAATACCTCCTCCATTTACAATCTCGAATCCATCAACACCCCATTCCTTTAATTGTTCTAATGTATATGGTGTTCCAAATCCACCATTCGGATTTGGATTATAATTATAATGATTTACGATCACATATCCGCCTTGTTCTTTTACATATTTAATTACATCTTCAGCATTCATAGCTTTAGGACCTCCCGGAGTTTTGGACTCCAAGGGTACCAAGGATTCTTTAATCCCAAATAGGTTCATATGGATATCATTTTCATGGTCAGTCCATTCTTCTGCGATTATTACCACAAAATCAAGATTATATCGTTTTACAAATTCCCTTGCGGCCTTTCCACCCCTTATATTATCATGGTCGGAAAATGCTGCTCCTTTAACTCCATGTTCGATATACCAAAGCACACGCTCTTCAGGCGTTAGCCAGCCGTCAGACATAATCGTATGTACGTGAAAATCAAAGAGATATTCATTTTCATCTAAATCTGCTTTTATTTCTTGCACAGGAAAACGTGTTGAAATCAATATTGCATTGATTAGAATAATCAATAATGCAATCCCGAATAAATATGACGCTTCTCTTCGGATTCCTCTCTGTATAATGAATGCTTTTATCTTATTTTCAGGTTCTATAGCCCTTTTTTTCTGTGAATATTCAAATCTTATATAAGGATGCCAACCTTTAAAGAGGATAGTTCCTAATTTCAGAACTAAAAGGACTGAATCAATTACTAATAAAAGTTGTATTATTAGCATCCAATAGAGATTAACATATAGAAACCCGAATCCAAAAAACATTATCAATATTATGGCAAGGCAGATAAGTAATGAGATGCCGATCGTAATTGCTGCAAATCTTATGAAATCCTTTATGGGATACCATAATAATTTAACCTTTTCAGGTATAGAATTTCCTTTTCTTCTATAAAAGTAATATATTAATCTAATTATAATAAAAATGAGTATACATCCGATAATCCAATCAGTATTAGGGGCAATTATTAATGTATAACCTATTAGAGGCTCTATAAAATATCGATATATCGGGATTTTCGCTTGATATTCCTTAGAAACGTCTTTCTGAGCAAGAGCATCGTAAAAAACGACTTCTCTTTGAAAAAGTATGCTCAAAATAATAAGTAATGCGATCCATAATACGAATACAATCGTTATAGCCGAAAAAACTTTATTATCTTTAATAAATGATTTCAACTTCACGTGTAATTAAAACTGTGAATATTTTTTATAATTTATTTTATAAAAAAGTAAAAAAATTTAAGATTTAAAATTACTTTTTCTCTGGTTCTTTTAGGAAAAATGTTAATACAAGAACTATTGCTAGTAGTATTGTTTGAAGGATTAATGCAGGAAAATAATCTCCTGAAGGCGTTTTTAAACCCTCTAAGCCGAGAATTAGTAAAATCCCGCCAACTTGTCCTATCATCATTAATGCGCCATTTGAACTTGCTTCAGGAACGGGGCTTGTAATATCTACTGCATATTCTAAAGCAACAGGTGCAACTGAGATAATTCCATATCCGAATAGAAATGCGAATAATAATAAAAGCGTACCATCAGAAGAAAAAGATATTACCAAAAGTGATATTGTCGCGAGAGTTATGGATGTTATAATGAGGGGTTTTCTTATTTGAAAAGTATCGGAGAGGTATGACATTATGATGCAGCCTACAATTCCACCAAGAAGCATTAAACCTCCCATAATTCCGGCAAAAGTCGAATCGAAATCTCTCGGTAATACAATACTTTCGATATATGTTGTAATCGTATTAAATATTCCCAATCCTATGAAGTACATTATAAGTAAAATTATGAAATATTTATTTGTGAATAATTGTTTCATTCCCTCAAACATAAAGACCTTTTCCTCAACAATTACCTTCGATGGAGGCGTAGGAGGTCTATCTTTTGCCAAGAAAATGAACAAGAGCCCCGTAGCCAATGATATTATTCCGTAAATTAGAAGCATTGCGAAAAATCCCATGCTCTCAACAATAAAAGGTGTTATAAATAGACCAAGTGCTATTCCTATAAAACCCGCTATTAAACTTAATCCCGTTGCAGATGTTCTTTCAGATTCAGGAAACCAATTTGCCGATAATTTTGTTATACTATTCAAGATAAATGGTTGTCCTATTGCAATACCCATTTGAAAAATTAAAACTAATGTGAAATTAGTGCCCGCAAACATTCTTAAAAAGCCAAAAACTCCCGCAAGCATGGCTCCGATTCCTGCACCGATTTTAAAATCAAATTTATCGATCATCCAAGAAGCGAGAAAAGTGATGGGAATATAAACGATCATAAAGGACATGGAAAGTAAATAAATGCTTAATGCATCAACATCATAATAATCCATTGCAATTGAAGTCACCGATGCAAAACTAATCCATAATATTTGGATCGTTATGTTAACGAGTATAAACATCAATAAAACGATCCATCTATAAGAATAAACTCGAATTTCTGGATCTGACATGATAATACACCAAAAAGGTTGTTAATAAGAACAAAAAATAAATGATAACTTGATTAATAATTATTCTTTTTAAAAAAAGATACCTAAATCTTTAACATTATGAGAAAAATTATTTTATAGCTAAATCTTCTAATTATAAACTTTCGTAAAATTTTAGATATAAATTAATTTATAAGATTTATATTGAAGCCAAAAAAATCTCCTATGAAGGTTATTTTTAAAGAAAAGCTTGGTAAAATTAATTTTATTAAATATTTTAGAACCTCAATCCAAGATATTGAAATAAGCCGTTCCGAATTTTTTTTACTATTTCTTATTTTTTTATCGATATGTTCTATTATTATTTCCTCAATGGATATTGTATTATTTTTTCTTCAATACTCCCTTTTTAGAGATATTAATGAATTCTCTTTAGGAGTCTATTTTGGAATATTTTCAGGGGTCATTTTTGCGGGAATTGTAATCGATTATTTGAAAAAGAAAATTATACTTATTAAATATTTGTTAACAATAGAAATAATTAATTTGATAATTCAAATAACAGTTTTTCAATTCTCTACTTCATTTGGAGTATTTATTTTTATAAGTTTTTATATAACTGCTTTTATTACAACTACTTTATTTCTTCTTTTTCTTACTTTATTTTTAGGCTTTTCAAGCGTACTTGAGAGAGGAAGAGTTTTTTCTTATTTATTTATATCGTGCATTATTGTTATTTCTTTTATATCAATAATAAATCATATTATAATTCATGAGATTCCATTTATATTCATCCTTTCGCTTGTAATTATCGGATATGCCTCATATTATATTAAAAAAAATAAAAATCTTGAGGTTCCCTTAATTAGGGAACATATTTGGGAAGAGAGCCATATTAATTTTGCCGTTATTAAATATATTTTTTTTGTATTCTTTTTAAGCTTTACAATCGGCTTAACAACTCCCTTAATTGAAGTAGAGTATTTTCTTTTTCAATCAATTCAACAAGAACAATTTTCTATGGAAATTTTTTATATTACTTTTGGATTAATATGTATTTCCTCTTTAATCGCTATTATAATGGGAAAAGTTTTTGATTTTAAAGGGCGGTTAAAATCATTATCAATTTTGATTTTATTAATTGTAATTTCTTCATTGCTTTATATATTCGAATCTCCTGTTCTCTTTTTGGATTATATTGTGTTAATTGCACTTTATGTTGCAGTTATAATGGCAATTACTTTATTAGTTGGAGATATCACAAAAAGAAAAAATTTTGGTAAAATATCTACAATATCTTTTACGTTAAGTATTTGCGGAATTTATTTTGGAATAAGTCTAAAAAATTTTCTCTTTTTTATATTTTCTTCGGAAAAAATTTTTGGTTTATTAGTTTTATTGGGATTACTTTATATTTGTAGCGTTATCAGCCTTGTAATTCTTCTTAATTCAAAAGAAACGCTCCCTCATAAAGAAAAAGAATGGTATGAATCCCTTATTCATCTTTACATAATCCATAAACATGGGATATTGATATATGAACATCCTTTCATTAAACAACCAGATAGAATTGATGGAGATTTGGTATCCGGAGGAATAATCGGTTTAACAACGCTTTTAAAAGAAATAATGAAAGGTGAAAAATCCTTGAGGGCAATAGATCATGGAGACATGAAATTATTATTAAAATATAGTAAAAACAGGGATGTTATTTTTGTATTAATAATAAGGGAAGATTTATTAACTTTAAGAGAGAAATTGGATAATTTTTCAGAGGAATTTGAAAAAATTTATCAAGATAAATTAAAAAATCTTGAATATATCGAAGTAAATGAATGGTTTGGAGTTTCTAAATTAGTAGATAAATATTTTGAGAGGAAATATTTTGAAATTTTAGATTTTGTAAATCCTCAGAGTGAGGTATAAAGAAACAATATATAAAAAAGAAAAAAAATAGATATTTGAATTTAAAGTAAAACTATCGTAAATTATCGAACTTATGTATTTGTAATTAAATTGAAGAATTTGTGATAGTATTACGAAATCGCGAGAAAGTATGAATATTCTATTTCCATAAAAAAAAAATTAGTAAAACCACTTTTACGAATTCAAGATAAATTTTAATTATTCTCAAATTTTTTAAATAATATACATAATGTTTCAAATTAATATTCAATACAAAATATAAATATTTTAAAAAAAGAGGAACTGATAAAATGAGCTTTTCAGACATCCCTGTAGATGTAGGACCGGTCTACGAAGGGGAGCGTATTAGAGCGAATCAAATGTTTGTAGAATTGGGCGGTCCTAAAGTTGAAAAGCATTTTGAGCTCGTCAGGGTTAAACCGGAATCCGAGATTGAAGATAATAAGGTCGAATTAATAGGACCTAATCTAACTGAAATGGAAGAAGGCGGGAGATATCCCATTGGAATCTTAGTTGAGGTAGGTGGCCCTCAACTTGAAGAGGATCTTGAAGCCGTATTTGAGAGAAGAATTCACGAATTTTGTAACTATATAAACGGAGTAATGCACCTTAATCAGAGATATACAAATTGGATGAGAATCTCAAAGCAAGCTTATGAGAAAGGTTTAAACGATTTAAAAATGTTAGGGGCTGTTCTTATCAGACTTTTTAAAGCAGAATTACCAATTATTAAAAAAGCGCAAGTTACTTTGTATACTGACCCCGAAAAAATTCAAGAACCTCATGCAATGGCCATGAAAATTTATGAAGCAAGAGATGAGAGGGCTCGAGGTCTTCATGATGAAGATGTAGATATGTTTTATGGATGCGTATTATGCCAAAGTTTTGCCCCTACACACGTATGCTGTATAACTCCTGACAGAACATCATTATGCGGTTCAATTAATTGGTTTGATGCAAGGGCAGCAGCAAAAGTAGACCCGAAAGGTCCTATTTTTGAGGTACCTCCAGGAAAATGCTTAAATGACCTAGCAGGTGAATATGAAGGAATTAATGAAATGGTCAAGAAACGATCGCTTGGAGAAATAGAGAGAGTATATTTATATTCTGGTATGGAATATCCTCATACAAGTTGCGGCTGTTTTGAGGCTATTGACTTTTTTATCCCTGAGACCGGAATTGGACACGGAATTATCGATAGAAATCATCCCGGAGTAGCTATAAACGGTTTGCCTTTTAGCGCTATGGCAAATACCACTGGAGGTGGTAAGCAAGCTCCTGGTTTTAACGGGATTAGTATACAATATATCGTTAGCCCTAAATTTCAGCAATATGACGGAGGTATTAATGTAGTTGTCTGGATGGGTAAATCCGTTAAGGAAAGAATTTACGATTTATTACCGGAAGATATTCGTGATAAAATCCCTACCGAAGAAGATGTAAATGATTTAGGAGATCTTATTCAATGGCTTCAAGAACATGAACACCCAATTGTTAATACCCCTGAATTTCAAGCAGCTGTTGGTGGTGCAGAAGAGGAAGAAGAGGAAGAAGAATATGAAGCTGAAGGTGCAATGCTTCCAATGGGAACGATGGCAATGACCGTTCCAGGAGTTGGCGGAGTCGGTGGATTTAAAGTAATTCTGAAAAACTGTAAAATTCATGCTGAGTCAATAATCATCAAAAAAATAGAACCTAAACGCAAGAAAAAATAGATTTATTTTTTATTTTTAATTTTTTTTAGGATTTTCGCTTATTGAATTAATTTAATTAATTATAAATTTTTAAAAAATGAGATAATTAAAAAAATTAATTAACATTAATTCTATATTTTAAAGTAATTCAATAACTTTTTCTAAAAATTCTTTCCATTCGTTATCTGTCAAGTTAGGTAAGCTAAATCTTGCATTAGGATGAGCATATTTATCTAATTCGATTGTTTTCACCCAATTAGAAAAGTTTTTGATGCGGCTAAGTGTTTGGCTTACATAATAAACAATATGTCCTCCGAAAATTGCAATATTATATTGACCATTTCCATCCAATCCTTTCCAATCTTTATCTACAAGTCTATCGGTAATGTTTATTAAAGACATTTCCCAAAGTTTTTCAGTTGGAATTTTATCTTTTACATGGCCATATACATGTCCTGTAGCTACTACATGACAATCAATCTTATTTGCTATTTCGCAAAAATAATCGGTAGCTTTTTTACCATCAAGATCCCATCTTAAAGATTCTGAGCCAATTACCATTACTTTTCTTTTTCCGGGAGATTTGAGTAAATTAGCAATAACTTTAGGATCGCTTACTGTTACGCCCATTTCGGGTCCAGGAATATTTGCTTTTTGATAAGGACGTGACATGAATTTTTTCCTCAATTTTTTATTTAATTCTGCTTGATTTATTATAATTGCTATATTTAGAATTATTAATTAATATTTAAAAAAATTGTTTTTATTATAATTAATTTAATCATTTTAAGGTGATATTTTAAAATGTGTGAATTTAAAGTTATAAGAATGAATGATTCAACTGAAATAGCAGAAGAAATTCTGGCATTAGGATATTCAGATGATAATAAGTTATTTCTCAGTGATATAATGGGTGTTAGTAAAGTATTAGACTCTGCATTAATTTTAGATGTTAATACCATGACTCAGAAAGTTGAAATATTCGAACATCCAATAATAAGTGAATTCATAAATTTAATTAAAAAAGTTCACTCTAATAGTCTTAAAAGCTCCGATGTTGAAGATTTTAAAAAGAAATTAAATATTTTGATTTAAATATTGGAAAAATCAGGAAATTAAAAAATTAAAAAAAAAGAGCAACGAGAAGATCTCCTGCTTTTCTACATATTTCTTATTTATTTAGGCGGTAATATTTCAATTTCAAGCGAGCTTACGCTGCTTTTAGTTTTATCTTCATTTTCAATTTCTTCTGTTGAAATTTTTATTTCGCCGTATTTGGCACCTTGTAAGAATTTATTTATGATTATTTCTGCGACGTCTACTGCCCGACTAATCGAACGACCTCGGGCAAGAAGCCTGACAGGCTTTCCTTCATTTAATAGAACCATAGCGGCAAGTACATAGTTCATAGGTCTCTTTCTTCCTATGAAAATTTTTGAATCCTCATTTTTTGCCATTTATTTCACCTTTTTTAATATTGCGTTGTATTTGACCTATTATTTGTTTATCTCTTTTTTCTTTTCCAATTGTTTGCGTTTATATAAGAAAAATTATCCTAAGATAATTAATTCTAATAATTTTAAATCCAAATTTAAAGATTTTGATATTATAAGGATTTGTTAGAATAATTAAATATATGATGATGTATGAATAAATAATAAGGATATTATTGATAGAGATGTAAGGGAGATATTAAGAAAGCTGATTGATTCTTTTCTGAGTTTTTATTTCAATAAAATTATTGACGTTAAGGGATTTTACGAAAAGAGTGCCAGATTTTATGAGATGGCTCATCATCTCCAGACTTTATATGCCGATAATATTCATAGAATTGCGGTATCTGATGCAGCAAATTTTAAAAGCGGGGACATAACCTTAGATGTTGGCACAGGAACATCCCTCTCTGCGATATGTGCAGTTAATCGTGTTTATCCCGAAAAAAAAATAAGAATCATTGGTTTAGACTTATCTTTTCGAATGTTACAGAAAGCAAAAAAAAATCAAGATCGCTATAAAACTGGTAAGCTGATTTTTCTGCTAAACGGCGATGCAAGGTTTTTGCCTATAAGAAAAAATATATTTAATAAGGTCATTTCCGTTTATGGTTTAGGAGGCATCAAGGTAGGATTAAATCGGGTAGTAAAAGAATTAATTCGGGTCGCTAAAAATTCAGCATTATTTTCAATAGGTGAAATGACATCACCTCCAAGGGAGAAAGGAATTTTTAAGAGAGTATTGCATGAATTAATTATTGAACCCATGATTAATTTAATCTGGCATTTTGAAGATTTTAATCCTATGGATTTATTTTATAATAATAATATCCAAATTATAAAAAGAAAATATTATGATACATATTATTTCGGCTCAATGACTCTTTTAGTAGCCAAACTAATAAAAAATAGAAAAGACAAATAAAATTAGAAAGATTATTTTCCCATAAATTTGGGTTCACGTTTTTCTCTGAGTGCTTTTAACGATTCCGAAAAATCTTTACTTCTAATTGTTTTTGCCCAAAATTTATTCTCGAGATCCATTTGTTCGACCATGAAACTTTTAAATCGTTCGTGGATTGCTTTTTTCATTAATTTGATTGACAAGCTTGGGCCTTTTGGAGGGATCAATTTTAAAGCTTGTTCCCGTGCATAGGTCATTAATTCTTCTTTTGGTAATATTTTATTAACTAAACCTAAATCTTCTGCGACTTTAGCACTCATTTTCTCTCCAAAAAAGAATAATTCTTTTGCTTTATGAAGTCCTACCATCAAGGGTAAAAGCATTGTGGTTGCAAAATCTGGCATTACCGCTCTTTTTACAAAAAAAAGTGCCCACCAAGCATCTTTATCCATATATACTAAATCAGCGCAGACTACGGGTAATGTAAATCCCCCTCCTACGGCAAATCCATTTATTACAGCGATAACGGGTTTTGGAAAATCCCAAAATTTCAAACATATCTTTTTAGAAGCCATATCACGTAAATTCACTTCTTTACGATATTCTTCAGGTATTTCTGATAAGATATTTTGGGAGAAATATCCTCCAGATGAAAAAGCTCCTGCCTCTTCGGAACCAGTTAAAATTACTACTTTAACATCATTATCCTTTTCAGCATGATCTATTGCATACCATAATTCTAAAAGTCCTAAAGGAGAAAGGGCATTTTTCTTTTCAGGCCAGTTTAAAGTAATCGTTAAAATGCCATTTTTTTCTTTTTCATATTTAATTTGCTTAAAATCTTCAATATTCATACATAATAAATTGTTCTAAGTTATAAAAAATTAGTTAAGCATGAATTAATTATGAAATGAAGAAGAATTTAATAAATTTCAAAATCTTTTATTGAAAATCTCTCAATTCTTTTATTAAGCGGAAAAAGACTGATATAATTAATAATTAAGGTAATAATAAATAATATACCCGCTAATAAAAGAGGAACATAAAACGGAGGCAAATAAACACGATCAAATAAAAAAACCGAGTTTAATACCATGGCACCTATTATGGCAATTAATATCGAGGGTATAATTATAAAAACAGCTTCAAAAAATAATATTCTCTTAACATGCCGCTTTTTAGCACCAATAGCTTTCATTATCAGAAAATCTTTTGCTTTTTCCATCAATCCAGCTTTTTGATAATTATAAAGTGCAAATAAAAATATAAGAATGAGAATAAATATCAGAATTCCAGGATATATTATTAAATTTCTTATATATGATTTATTTGCCTGAAAAATATCATCTAAGGATAAATAACTGAAATCATTACCTAATTTTGAGCATATATTTTTTAAATCTTTCTCAAAATCACCATTTTTATTAGAATTATATTTTATCAATATAATATTAACCTTATCACCTTTCAACCCAAGATCTTCTCTCATAATATCGATATTTACATATCCTGCATAGCCGCTATAAAAAGTATCAATAATTACACCGCAAATATGGAAAGAATGTCCGTCCATATAATCAATTTTTAATTTTTGATCGAACGGATAATCAAAAAAATTATAAGCAAGCCCATCACCAATAGTCATATTATCATAAGCATCCTCATCGGAAAAGAATCTACCATCAATTTCAAAATTTTGAATTAAATTTTGCTGATTAATACCAATAATTGGGATATTACCTTTTCGCCCTTGTCCTATTGTTTTATATCCTCCATATCCTGTATCATCTTCAAAATAATGAATTCCGTCTATTTCTTCTACATCTGAGAATATTATAAGTCTCTCATCAATTTTTTCAATTCCTTTTACATTATTGAGATCATTACTTATTATAGAATAATTAAATATATACTCCTTAGCCGTAAAATTTATATCATCTTCAGTTATGGAAATAGATGGATTAGAAAACATTTCATACATCTTTTTATAATTATCTATAACATTGTTATGTCCTATTACAATTATATTATCACCTTGAGATTTACTGACCCATTTTTCTGAAGAAGTTCCTAAGACTATGGCTCCTAAAGCTAATGTAAATATTGTAAGGAAAATAAGTGTAAAAATGATTAAATATCTCTTAAATTCATTTTTTCTTCTAATTGTATTTATTACTGCCATTTTAATATTTAATCCGACCCTTGCTAGCCATTTCGGAATGAAGGTTAAGGGTTTTGAAGCATCAAAATTATAAGGTATCTCTTTTGAAAAAGAAGAAACAATATTTTGCATTCCTATTTTTCTTAATTCTAATCCTGCTACTAAGAAAATAAAAGCCAAACAAGAAATAAATAATATCGGTGTATAAAAAAGATCAATTTGTATGATAATTGTATATCCTAATAAGCTCATTATCAGTACAAATATTCCAAATGAAATTAGACCAACAATTAAACCGATTATAAAGCTGATTATAAACATTATATACACTTCAAGAAGATAAAAACCATATAATTTTTGCGGAATTGTCCCCAGAGCTTTCATTATAGCAATGTCCCGCTTTTTGGATATTATTATCGATGTAGAAATTATACTAACCATAACTACAACTAAAATTAAGACAAGAATTTCAATCATCAAATTAAATTGAGAATAAACTAGATAAAATGCTCCACTGAAAAAATACTCATTATTAAAACCGTTTTTTTCAAAAACACTATTTCGTATAAAGAAATTTAATCCTAAAGAATTGGCAAAATAAATAATAAATTCTGCGTAAGCTACAATTAAAGCAATAATGAAGACTAAAGGAAATGTGTATGTTCTTTTTCTATAGAAATCCTTTAATGCAAAATCAAGCGACATAATAATATTAATAATTAATTTTTATAAATCTCATTAATAATTTTAGCATCCTCGAATTCTATAATCCGATCTGCCAAATCAATTAAATAATCATCATGAGTGGCAATAATAATTGTATGCTCCTTTTCTTTTAATTCTTTAAACAAATCTCTTACAAAACGACTGGTTTTCTCATCTAAATTTGCGGTTGGCTCATCGGCAAAAATAATTGGCGGGTCATTTGCTAATGCACGTGCAATCGCAACTCTCTGCTGTTCCCCCGCAGATAATTGAAAAGGCAAATGTTCCCTTCTATCCATTAAATTAACCCTTTCTAAAAGTGTAATAGCTTTTTCTCGCTGCTCCTGAAGATTCATACCGATTAATCTCATAGGAAATATTATATTCTCTTCGGCAGTTAATGTTGAAATTAAATTGTAATTTTGAAATATAAAACCAGAATTAATTAATCTAAAGGTTGCAAGAGTTTCTTCATCCATGTCCGTAATTTTTGCTCCCATACAATATATTTCACCTTTAGTTGGCTTGTCCAACCCGCTTAATAAATTTAACAATGTTGTTTTTCCCGCTCCTGAATGACCTTTAATAACAATAAATTCTTTATTTTTTATTTCTAAGGAAATATTATCCACGGCTCTTACTATGTATTCACCAATCTCATAATCCTTAATGATCTCTATGGCTCTAATTATTATATCTAAATCTAAGTTATCATTGTCTCTATTTTTTTTATTAGAATCCTCCGGACTTTCAAAAATCTTATTTTTCAAAATTATTTACACTAAGATTTACTATTTTCCCAATTTTAAATAATAGAAAAGAATCTGTGCTTAAAAATTTGCTTTTACATTGATGTGAAATATTTATAAACGATTATATTATATATTATTATTAAGAGGGAATATAGAAATCTGAAAAAAAAATATCCCCTAATTTAAATATCCCTAATTTCCTAAATTGTAGCATAATATGTCCAATCTTGTCGATTGTTTTTTATATAATTTAGTTCAGATTTCTTAGTTCTCTCTTCTAATCCTTTTTTTTCTTATTAAACTTTTATAAAATTTTTCTTTTACAAAAAATTTAAATATAAAATTTTTATTTAGAAAATTGGAAGAAATTCGAGAAAATCTACAATATCCTTATTTCCTAATTTTGTTAGCGTGTATCCACTTTCGATGATTTTTCCCCAATTTTTGGATTTTCTCAATTTCTTCTGGTTCTTTTTTTTTCTTAATTTTTAAATTACTAGGTTAATATTCCTAAAATCATAAGAATTCATTAAATTAACTTAAATAAGTTTAAGACCTAAATAAAAATATACATACGAAAAGTAAATTATTTACATTCGGTTATTAAAATGGAATTGGAAAAATTAACGGAACTGGTTATTGAATTAGAAGTTGATGATATTGCGGATGCCGTAAAAGAGGCTTTAGATGAAGGAAAGGATCCTTTTGAAATACTAAATGCATTGACTAAAGGTATGGATGAAGTTGGTAAGCTTTATGAGCAAAAAGAATATTATTTAACAGAATTGGTTCTTGCAGGAGAAACTATGAAAGAGGCTTTTAAGGTTCTTAAACCTGCATTAGAAGCAGCAGATAAAGCTGAGGAGAAAGAAAAGATTATTCTTGCAACGGTTAAAGGTGATAATCATGATATTGGAAAGAATATTTTGGGTTCATTACTTTTGAGTTCGGGATTCGAGGTTCATGATTTAGGGATGGATGTTGATGCTGAAAAAATAGTTGAAAAGGTAAAGGAAACAGGTGCAAAAGTAGTTGCACTGAGTTCATTGTTGACTATGACTGTGGAGCAAATTAAAGTAGTTCATGAAGCATTAGAAAAAGCGGGCTTGCGTGATAAAGTAAAGTTAATCGTAGGGGGGGCACCATTAAATATGGAACTTGCAAAGAAATTAGGTGCAGATGATTTTGCCGAAGATGCTGTTGAGGGTGTAAAACATATAAAAGAATTAATGAAAAGTTAGTTTAATTAATAATCATTCAAAATTCTTCATTATTTTTATATATCAGAAATCAAATGCATTATTTCTCTTTAATGATTATTTTTATAATTTCAATCTTTTTTGCTAAAAATTCTTTTTATTTTTTTGCGGTTTTCAAGAATTATTCTATAAATTATAAAGAATAGTTTTTTCTTGTTCTAAAAATATCTCTTATTAGTGAAGAATTTAAAGAAAAAAGGTGAAATCACATGAGTAAGGAAAATGAGAATATAGAAATTGTGAAGGAATTGGACACTACGGGATTATTTTGCCCAGAACCCTTATTTGAAGTAAGAGAGCTTAGTGAAACATTAGAAATAGGGCAATGCTTCAAAGTATTAGCAGATGACCCTGCAGCGGAGGAAGACCTTAAACGATGGGCAAAAAGAACCGGTGTAGAAATTATAGATTTCGAGAAAGACGAAGATACAAAGTTATTAACATTTGTATTTCGCAAGAAAAAATAATATTTTAAAATTAGATAAGGAGGTATAAAAAATGGCAGATAAAAAGTTTTTATTATATGTGCAAACCAGTGATAATCCAGAAAGGCAATATTCTCCATTAGTTTTAGCTCAAACGGCTAAAGCAATGGATATAGATGCTATTGTATATTATTTAGGCACAGGTTTAAAAATATTAGAGCCCGGAAAAGCCGAGCAAATAAAATTAGGCAATTTCCCGAGCGTTAAGGAAATGATTGATAAATGCTTAGATATGGGTGTTAAAATATATGTTTGTGAAGCATCAAAAAGAATGCTAGGATGGGATAAAGTAGATTTAATTCCGGGGGTAAAAATCGTAGGCGCTGCTACATTAAATGATTTGGTTCTTGAAGCTGACGGAACTTTATGGTTTTAATCAAGATTTTTTTATTTTTAAATTAAAAAAGAGGGAGGATTAATAATGAATGTATATTTAGATTATCAAGCTGCAAAACCCGTAGATCCGAGAGTTATTAATGAGATGTTGCCTTATTTTGATAAAAAATTCGGTAATCCGGCATCACTTCATAATGATGGAGATATTGCTACAAAAGCACTTGAAGATTCACGCCAGAAAATAAAACAATTTATTAATGCACCTAAGGATTCTAATATTATATTTACTTCGGGAGCAACAGAGTCCAATAATCTTGCTTTAATTGGAGGTGCATTAAGATATAAAAGAAAAGGAAACCATATTATTATTTCAGAAATAGAACACATTTCTATTCATAATATTGCGAAGTATTTAGAAAGACAAGGCTTTAAAGTAAGCAAAGTGGGCGTAGATCAATAC
>CAZVTX010000046.1:8665-15805 GCA_964629395.1 uncultured archaeon | reverse complement strand
AAAATACTGGGGAACTGTGTCATTTTATATCTCTAATGGAAATTGGGCATATAAAAGTGTAATTTATTATCGAATTAATGTCTCAGATAACGATAACAATACATTTTTATCACCGATTTTTAATTTTACAATAACAGATCAAATAAAACCATGTTATATTGAGGAAATAAAAAACCTTAATGGTTGGGTATATAATAATTTTAAATTACTCAATTTTACCGTTTATGACCCAGATTATGACGTTGTTTTTAGGTCAAGCGGTATCGGAAATATTGTATTATATTATAAAGCGGGTTCGGCGCCAAATCCCTATACGAAAGATTATGATGGGGTTCTTGTTTATAAAGGAAGTATTATGAAAACAAAAGCAGAATATACCTTTAATTTATCATTGACATATGATATGTATAAGAACGGACCAAATATTTATTATGTTATTAATGTTTCGGATATAGAAGGCAATTATAATATTTCAAGTGCTCAATACTTTACGCTCTATCCCAGACCTTATATTTCCGAATCGATTATCGGCCCAGATCGAGTAATCGGTAAATCTGATTTTCTAATCCAATTTTCATTAAATTTCTATTGTCATTTCTGGTATAAAATTAACGATTCTGCTAATACAAAAGTTTTCATTAATTATTCTGATAATTTCAGCACCAATTTTGTTTTACCCGAAGGGAGTTATAAAATAATATTCAATTTTACAGGTACTAATTGGCTTCTTACATTTTATGTCGAGATTGATTTAACCCCCCCTGATAAAATAACAACAATTAATTTTAAAATATATGATTATAGGGTAATTGTACTTAGCTGGGAAGCACCAAATGGTATTGATTCTCAATCAATTTATAAAATTTATCGATCAACTAATCCTGATGTAAAAATTACCGATGAAAATCTTATTGGTGAAGTAAAAGTTGGCGATGAATTAATTTTCGAGGATGCCGATATAAAAGAGGGAAATACTTATTATTATGTTATTGTTGCCGTAGATAGGGTTGGAAATATCTCCGAAAAATCAGAAGTTATAAAAATAAAGGTTCCGACAAACCCCTTACCGATGATTATATTAATTGTCATAATTTTAGCAATATTAGGGGGAATTGGATATCTTACTTATCATAAAATATCGGTAAAAAAACGTGAGAGAATTTTTTCACAAGTTGATCTTAAAGATTTAAAATTAGAGGATGAAGATTTAACCGTAAAATCAAAACCTCAGTGGACTTCAATTAAAACCACAGCAGAACCTAAAACAATTAAGGAAGAAGGATTTGAATTTCTTGGTGAAGTTGAAGAAGAGATTATCCCTCTTGAAACTAATTATTGGAAGATCAAGACGGCAAATCTATTTGAAAAGACTATTGATTTAGATTTATCTAAAGATTACGGAAAAGTGATTAGAAATTACTTATTCATTAAGAGAATGGCAGAAAAGATGGATAATATAATATTAATAGAGAAATTAAGAGAGAAAATAGCAGAGATTTATAAACAATTAAGTGAAACTTAAATTTTTTTAATTTTAAAGTAAATGTAAATTTTTTAAAAAATATATATTATTCGTGTTAAATAATATAATAATCAAAAAAATTCTTCAAGAAAAAATAAGTTTTAATTCTTATAGGAGTGCTTATATAGAATGGTTAGAAAAAAATCTGATTTGATAATTTTAATCGGAATATTCTTACTCTTAATTATCACTATTATTAATAATAATCAAGAAATAATAAATCACGATAATATCCATTATTCGCAAAAAGATTATACCAAAAATTATAATCAAAAAGCACCCCAAATTTCAGATGGGCAAACATCTTATAAGCAAAACCCCTTTGCTTTAATAAATGAAACATTTTCTAGTCCACAAGACATTAATAATAGCTGGATTGTATCCGAAAATGGTGCATCTGTCGATACAAATAATGGGAGGCTACATTTTGCTTTTTCAAGTAATCCAGGAGAAGCAGATACTACTTATAATAGTAGTCTTATTAAACCTTTTTATGATGGAAATTTATCATTTACTTATCAAATTTCTAGTTTACCACCTCCTTCAACCGTTATTCTACAGCTTGATATTTTTGACGGCTCTTGGCATTATAATGTGTGGTCTGATTCAGGAAGTACTAATGGTAATAAGAGTGTTACAATTCAATTATCTTCTTATAATACACTGTATTCCTCATTTACATTTCGATTTCATTTCAGTGGTGGAAGCAATGATGATGCATTTGTCGATAACCTCAATATTACCACATATGAATTTATGTGGTCTGAAAATAATGGAGATCCTATTGAACCCACATCAAATCAACAAATTCAAGCAATTATAGTACCTAATTTTGAAGGATTTCAAGACAATAATGTAACTTTGAAATATAGCATCAATGATCCCACACTTTCTAATCCTAATACTATAATTGGAATAAAGTTTGGAAATTCTTATTTATTTTCAATATCAGGAAGTAATTATGATTCAAGTGATACAATATATTACCAAATTTGGATTACGAACACATCCCATACAATATACAAACATACAACCACTGTAAATTTTGTTTGCTATGATCGATTAGCGCCCACTATCTCAAATATTCAAGATAATGCAACAACATATTACAGAGATATAGAGATTACTTGCCATGTAAAAGATAATGACAATGGTTCGGGATTAAAGAATGTTACTATGTATATCGACATAGGGGATACAGCTGAAGCATCAGACATTTTGATATTATCAAATAATAGCGGGGCAATACCGCCAATGGAAGGAGATTTTAAGTTTGTTATTGATGAAAAATACATCTCTGCTAGATCAGGGAAAGAATTGCATTATCGTATTTATGCCGAGGATAATGAGGGAAATATTGCAGATTCAGGAGATTTGATATTATCTTCCATTGATGATGATATTAAACCTTTTATAAATTTTTTTAAACATTATGCACCTCCCGAAGGTATTGAGAATAATGAATCATTAATCGTAAGTTTTATCGCTACAGAGGTTAATAATGGGAGCGGATTACAAGATTTATCATTATATGTGAAAGTAGCGAATACATCATCTCCTCCTACATCAGGAAATGACTACAATTACGGACCTATTAACCCTGATGGAGGGATTAATGATTTAAGCGGTGGTACTTTTAATTTTACAATTCCCGAAAACTATTATAATTATGGAGATTATATTTATTTTTTCTTAAATGCTACAGATTACAGCGGTAATAAAAATAGTACTTTTACATTACCATTTCCTACCTCATGTTTAGTTCGAGTTAATGATACATTTGCTCCCAAAGTAATAAATTATAGCTCTAATGGATTAGATGCAGCTTATAATGTCAGTAAAATCCTTACATTTGAGATAACTGAACCAAAAGGAGCTTCGGGAATTAATAATGATTCATTAATATTGTACTATTGGATTGGAAAATTTGGAGTTAGACACGAAATAAATGCCACAATAAGTAAATTTGGCGGAAAAATCAACTTTACGATCGATCATAATCTTTATTCATATGGTGATACAGTTTATTATCAATTAAATGTATCCGACTTGGCAGGAAATAAATATTCAACCGGAAACGGAACTTTTTATGTCGGAGATCCTTATGCTCCAACAGCCCAATTTTTAAGATTACTCAATTCATCCATAATTCTTTATCAGGACAATTTTAATATTAGTTTTAGGATTTGGGAGGATGTGAATGGATCGGGATTAACTAATGTGGAATTATTCGTTAAGAATGAATCAGAATCATGGGCGAATGAGGTTAAAATCTATCGGCAAAATACGACTTTACCTGCAGTAGGCGGAGATATAAGATTTGAGATCAACTCCTCTTGTACTTCTGCGAGAGAATTATTAGATTGGAGATTAAAAGTTACAGATAATGCGGGACAATTTAGGTATATTTATGGTTCTGTTTTTATTGATGATAAAATTCCGCCTTCTATATATTATGATAAAACCAATAATACTCAAAATGAATTTGAATATTATCAAAATGCTGCAATTTATTATATATTTTCGGAGCCTATTGGGGCCTCAGGTTTTAGTAATGATAAAGCAAAACTGCGGTTATGCTATAAATTAGGAGGAAATAGCAATAGCCCGAATGATTATGATGGATTTATTACCCCCTCAAATTCTTCCATTAATGATTATTATGGAAGATATAAATTTGTAATTCCGGAATCAATTTTAGATTATAACGATGGAAAAATAGAATTTTGGCTTAATGGTTCGGACTTAAAAGGAAATATAAATAATACATGGAATGATAGGAGGACGATTTATATAATAGATTCAATAAGGCCAACAATAAGTTTATATTTAGCAGAAAATGGACAAGCGATTTCTTATCATTTAGATAAAATTATATCATTTGATGCTCTTGAATTATCTGATTCTAGCGGACTTAAAAATGCAACGCTATATTGGAAAATAAATAGCGCAGTTAAAATGTATGATTTTGACGGAAAAATAAGTATTACTTTTACGGCAGGGCAAGATTCAGCAATTCATTTTGGAATTACTTTATTAAGGACGAAATTACAATATAAATATGAGGATACCGTCTATTATATGATCGATGTTTATGATATGGCAGGAAATAATGGAACATCTGCTTCTCACAGTTTTTCTATAATTGATACTGTCAATCCAGCATATATAGAAGATCCAGATAATTTAGGTGATTGGACATGGAGGGTTAATAGAATAATTAATTTCACTGTTTATGATGTTGATTATGACAATTCAAGTGGGATACATTCAGTTGTTCTTTATTATAAAGCAGGATCAAATCCGAGTATAAGTGATTATGATGGAAAGGTATTTCCAGATCAAGATATTGTTCGGGAGCTTAGGATATATTCCTTTAATATTACGTTAAATGCCTCATTATACCAAATAAGTGAGTATATTTATTATTTCATTAAGATAACGGATCGTGCGGGGAATGAGAGGGATTCTTCAATTTCTCATTTTAGACTTAGGAATGAAGTATATATACAATCATCAATAATTGGTCCTAAAGAAAATGAGTGGTTGGGAAATGGAACGGTGAAATTTTATATAGAGTTATATTTAAGCACTAATATGTATATCCTTATTAACGATACCGTATATACCCAAGAAAATTCCGTTAATAAATTTGAAAATTATATTGTATTTGATAAAGAAGGGACATATATCGTAAAATTCCTATTTTTAAATAATGTTAGCGTATTAACTTTCAAATTTTCTATTGATCTTTATCCGCCATCGAAAATAACTTCATTTGAAGGTAGAATATACGGATTGGATGTAATAGTGTTATCTTGGGATGCCCCAAATGGTGCAGATGATAAAACAACTTATAAAATTTATAGAAGTGAAAAAGAAAATTTTGAAATAGGAGAATCAACACTTTTAGCTGAAATTAAACCGGGAGAATCTTTAATTTATGAAGATTCTGATATAAAGCAAGGAAAAACATATTATTATAGAATTGTAGCAATAGATAGAGTTGGACATCAATCTGAGGCTTCAGATGTTATAAAAGTTAAAGTTCCCGTGGATCCGCTAACAACTTACCTTCCTTTAATTATAGTAATTGGTGCAGTCTGTGTAATTGGAGTTGTAGTTTATAAAGTTTCAGTATCCAAAAAACGAGAGAAATTGTTTTCTAAAATCGACTTTAAAGAATTAGATGAGAAATATGGCTTAGAATTAGAAGAAATAGAAGAACCGAAGGGACCCCGATGGACGGAGATTAAGACAAAAGCAGAAATCAAGCCAACAATAGTTCAAGAGGGTGCTTTTGAATTTGCAGAAGAATCCGCAACTGAAATTTTATCAGAAAAAGAGATATTAGAAAATTATTGGGAAACCAAAGTTGGAACATTGATAATTAGAGCTATAGAATATGAATTAACAAATGATTACGGAAATGCTCTAAGAATATATACAATTTTAACGAGGATTTCTAAAAAGACAGGTAATAAATGGTTAACTAATATGTTAGAAGGTAAAAAAGCCGAAATTTTTGATATTATTAATGAATAAATTTTTTATTCAAAATTCTCTAATATTATTTCTTTTCCATTATTTTTTGCTGATTGTATTGCTGCTAAACATATTTTTACAGCTTGTAATCCTTCATGCCAAGAGAGATTAAATTTTTTATTTTTATCTTTTAAAATATTAAAAAAGTAAATTAACTGATTTAAATATCCATCCTCCGATTCAAAAACATTTTTAATTCCTAAGTTGCTTGAACTTTTATATATTTTTTCAGCATCAAATTCTAATTCATAATTCTTACTTTTTAATTTAGCATAAGTATAAAATTTGAAATTGGTAGGTTTTGACCAACTTGCTTCGCAATTAGCTATAATATCATCTTTTTCAAATTCTAAATAAATTGAAGCATCCCCATAGACCTTTTTATTATATCTTTTTATTTTTCTTGCCTTACATTTAACGGTTTTTGGCATTTTGCATAGCCAAATTGCATAGTCTATATCATGAATTGCAAGATCTAAAATTACTCCTCCTGATTTTTTTTGATCTGCAAACCAAGGACTACAAGGAAATGTAGATAATCGTTTTAATTCTAAAGAGAATAATTCTCCGAAAATATTTTTATTTTCACTGATAAATTTTTGAACAGAACCATAAGTCGGCCAAAATCGTAAAACATGTCCCATAAATAATCTATTTTTATTAGATTTTATAGAATCTATTATTGAATAACAATCATCTAAAGTAATTGCCATAGGTTTTTCTAAAAAGATATCTATCCCCGCTTCTGAACATTCACAGGCAATTTCTTTATGCGTATACGTAGGAGTACAAATAAAAATTGCATCAAGATTTTCCTTTTGAATTAATTTATGATAATCTCTATAAAATCTAATATCTTTTGGAATTTGTCCGCTTTTATCGCTTCTTGAATATATTGCATTTATTGATATATTCGGAAATTTTAAAATACGCTCAATATGAACTTTTGCAATTGCTCCATATCCGATGAAGCCAACATTAATAATTTTATCATCCATAATTAACGAGAAATTAAGTATAAAGAAAAATACATCAAAAATTTTATTTCTTAAGCATAAGAAGTAACTTACCAA
>CAZVTX010000046.1:0-8565 GCA_964629395.1 uncultured archaeon | reverse complement strand
TAAAGAAAAATACATCAAAAATTTTATTTCTTAAGCATAAGAAGTAACTTACCAATTAGTTGATCTTTTTCTTCATCAGCTTTCTGTAATTCTTTTACTTCATTAGCAAGAGTTCCTAAAATTTTTACTTTTTCTTCTAAAAATCCCACAAGTGCTTCAAGATACTTGAATAAAGCCTCTTTATCATCGGTATCCGGTTTTTTAGGTTTACTTTTTTCTAAGGAATCTAATTTCGCAACAATTTCAGCAGCAGTGGTTTTTTTCTTTTGAAATAAAGTTTTGCCAACAGTTTCATCTACTCCAAACGCCGCTTCAAATGAGGGTTTCTGGGCAGCATCAAAAGGATTTTCGGCAAATATATCTCTTGAACCTGCTTGAGCGGCACCTCCACCAAATGGATCGCTTACGGAGGAGCCTCCCGAGAAGGGGTCTCCGCTTAGAGATTTTTCAAAATCTGCCATTTTTGAATCAAAAGCACTATCTGTTTGACTTAATTCTTCACTTTCCATTAATTCAGCAAAAATTTTTTCCTCATCTGATAGACTTGCTGATGATATAGTTGGGATAACTTCTTTTTTTGTTGACTCTTCCTCTGAAGGAATACTTGCTCCACGAATAACTTTTATCTCATCAAAATTTTTTTCCCTTAACAGTTCAAAAGTTTCTTGTATGACCTCATCAAACTCATCCGTTCCTAAAGTTGTAAGGAGATTATTCGTTACCTTTATTAAAACTTTTTCATATTCGGCAGGATTATCTCCCTTGTCTAAAACCAACGTGATACAATGGTCGGGTTGCCCGATATAATTTGTATTCTTAAAGCCAGAATAATATGAAGCGAGATTCTGACCCGCCGTTTGTATAATTTTAAAATTTCTTTCCGTAGTTCTAAAACGATGTAAATTATATACATTCATTGCATCTACTAATTCCGGATCAAAATCGTGCGGGTAATAATCAATTACATAAGCACCTACATCCGCTCTGAATCCCAGTACAAGGATAGCTCTCAACATATATTATTATCCCCAAAATTCTAATTTAAAATGTATTATTAATATTTATTTTTATTAATATTAAAAATTTTTAATCTTAAAATTTTAGAAAAAAATATAGAAGAAATTATTTTTAATTTTCTTTAAGCTTTTTATTTTTTGCTGGTTTTTTAATATCTTTATTTTTATTCTTTTTATTTTTTGTATTCCATAATATAGCAATCCCGCCCCCAATCGAACCACCAAGTGCTCCGAATAAAGCCCCTAAAAGCCATATTACTATTAATATTAGCCAACCGTATCCAAGACTCCCAAAAATTAAGCCGGCAAATTGATCTAAAAGGGTATAAATGTTTTTCATCACCATAAGAACAATTGTATATATAATCCAAACGATTAAAATCCCTAATGCTCCTGAAGTAGCCCCTCTTTTCATATCTTTATTTAATATTCCGACAATAATTCCAGGAATAATTATTAATTGCCAGATTTCTATGAATGTTAGAATAAAAGTAATTATCATGCATAAATAAATACTTAAGCGAAATATTCGCTTTTCTCTGTATTTATCTTCAAATGTTATATCCATTTATTAACTCTCCTCCGTATTTTTATTAATTTTAATGCTTCTTAGAGATTTTTTAGCAGTTCCCCTTTTAATAATTACAATAATTATTACGATAAACGCAGGTAATAAGAAAAACGATAATAAAGGAATTGTTAACTTTAGTTGATTTGATGGAATAAAATAGATATATGATTCTACATGGTCTTTAGGAAAATCTTCCGGATCATCATAAAAATATTGTCTATGATATTTTCCCTTTAAGAATAATTGCTCCAATTGATCTGAATAATGTTTTGAATTTGAAAGACCTCTTTGTCCGGAGGGGATACAACTGATAGAATTCTGCAGATTACTGAAATCAACGATCATTCTTTCAGAAGCGCCTCCTTGAGCAGTTCCAGGATCTTTATTAGGATCATCTCCAAGAGAGAATCCCGAAGGATTTACGGTATATCTTTCTCCGCTTCCTTCATAAGGCCCTTTACTAAATGTTTCTAAATCTAAAATGTGCGGAAAATATAATTTATGCATTTCACCATATTTCCATTCACAAACATCATCTGTTCCATAAAAATCTTTAAGAAATTCGAGTGCATCTAAGAATGCCTTTAATATAATATCGTCTCGACTTTCTACTTTATCGGTTGTAGAAATATCATCAAACCATTTTGAATTAGGTTTTTCTTTCGTTAATTTTTCTAAAACATTTAAAGAAGGAAGACGGGCAGCATTTTTGGCATCAAATTCATCCTTAAAAGTATAATCCATATATAAATCTCTCCATTTACGATAAATTGAAGGTGCACTCAAATCTTTATCCATCTTAAAATTCCAATTTTTAAGCTGTGTTAAAGCATCATTAATTAAATTTGTTTTATCTGATGCAGACATATTCTCAATAACATTTATCAAATAAGGTACGAGATTTTCTGCCGGGATTGATTTCACATCATTTTGAATTTCTTTCATTGTCTCTACACTAACAGTCCCGTTCGCCGAATTGTTTAATAGTTCATTTATTCGCCTCGCACGATATCCTGGAGCATATCCATTTTGAAGGATAACGCCATAATCTTTTGTATAATTAGGACCTACCGCAATTTGATTTGCAGAAACTAAATAATGTTGGGTAGGATTTTCGGTATGAGGTAAATCTTTAAAATCTATAAAATCCTTCCATAATCCTTCTCCAGCCGAGCCATTATACGGAAATGTACCGTTCCCCTGTCTTGTCGGAACTAATCCTGTGGGCCTTATTGCAATATTTCCGTAAATATCGGCATAGACCATATTTTGAGCGGGATTTTCAAACCATTCGGATGATTGATTAAAATCTTTACGATTTTGGGCGTGATTAAAGCCATATAAAGCAATAAATTCATGAGTTATCCTATTTCCGGTCCATTGCGGTACAATTACAATATTATCACCCTTCATAGAATCAGGTATCTCATCATCGTCAAGAAAATCACTTAATACGGGTCCTAAAATCGTCTCTTTAACTACAAAATCAACACTTTGAGAACCCTTAACTTTAATTTTATATTCTCTTGTATTATATTCTCGTTGGGTACCATTGTAAATATAATGGTTATCATCGATTTCTTTAAAATAATACCAATCGATTACATCATAATTCGTATTTGTAAAGCCCCATGCAATTTTATCATTATGTCCCACTATTGCCAACGGAACACCTGCCAATGTGAATCCATAAATATTTAAATTTGTATCTTCAACAACTGCATGGGCTTCATACCAAATTCCCGGCAAACCCCAAGCGAGGTGCATATCGTTACATAAAATCGGCTTTCCTGTACTGCTTTTCACGCCATCAACAACCCAATTATTTGAACCAATAAGATTTTCTTTTTGCAATTCTATCAATCGCCTTTCGGATTCAATATCTTCAATTTTTTCCAAAAATCTTGATATTGTATTTGATATTTTTGAGTTAATCTTAGGATAGTCGAAATTATTTTTTAAGGGATTTACGTTTATAGATTCATTTCCTTTAAATGAACCATAATTAGGACAAATTGGGATTTGATAAGGTTGATAAATGTTAAAAAGTTCATTATAATCAGTATCACCTAAGGCTTCGTAATTAATTAACCTATAAAGGTCATTATAATTCCATGTAAGCATTTTGCTCATATATTTTGAAAAACATAGAGAATCTAGAATGCTCCATTTTGTTGGCTTAAAGCCGAGGATGGCATATTCTACGGGATATTCGTTTTGATGCGTATCAATATAATAATTTACACCATCAGTATATCGATAAAAGCTTTCTAAATATTGATGGGTTCCATTATTTATCATTTTTTCAATTTCTTGAGCAGTTTTATTTGCCCAATACTCCATTCCCATAGCAAGATTGTATTTATCAGATTCTAAGGCAATATCCCCAACAACTTCCGATAATTTCCCACGTATCTGCCTCCGTGCCATATCCATTTGAAAAAGTCGGTCTTGAGCATGTAGATAACCTAATGCAAAAGCGAAATCATCCTCGGTCTTAGCATATATATGCGGAATTCCCCATTCATCCCGATAAACAATAACTTTATCGTCTAATCCGTTCACGTATAAGATTTCCGATTCGGGAACTTCTCCTGGAGCACGCCAAATACCTGTTCCTGGTAAAAGGATATTTCCAAGGGGGGCAATGATACTTATTAAAGGAATTGAGAGTGCTGTAAAGATAATAATTGTAAAAGCAATTAAGAAGCTTAATTTAATAAATACTTTTTTTCTTTCGGAATTCATTTTAAAATCATTTTTAAATTTTTTATTATAATATATTTTGCAAATGATATTAAATAATTTTAAAAGATTTTTGATAAAAAAGATTAAAATAACTCCGCCCTCAAAAGTTTCTTAATATTCATAAAATAATCATATCAAACTAATTATTTATAGAAAAATAAGATAAGAAATTAAATAATTTTAACGAAGATATTACTTCTTTTGAGATATTTAATAAAGATCTTGGACGATATTTTTAACAACTTTAAGAACGTTGATAAGTGGGGATAAAGTTTAATGAATTTTTAAATTATTGTCTTATTTCTTGAATATAATCAAATATCTTATCAGCATGATTTCTAATAGAACTAAAAAGTCCCTCTTCTTCCGATACAACCGAATTAATTGCGGTTTTTACACCATAATGAGCCTCTGAAATGAGAACTCGAATAGGTAATGTGATAATTTCATTTATAAGCATTACTATTTCTTGAATAATTTGGATAAGTTTAGGGAACTTTTCTTGAGTTTCTTCTATTACGGTCTGATCTGATGAGATTAAGCCATCCTCACGTTCCTTCTTTAATTCTTCCCAGATATTCTCTTTTAGTTCTTCAAAATTAATCCCTAAATTCTCTAAAGCCATTTGAGCACCTTCAAATATGAAATTAAGGCCATCTTTTCCCGAAAATTTCCTTATATTATCAACCATTTCTGTAGGTGCTAAACCTTCAAGAAAATTAATAAGTAATTGCTTATAATCATTAAGAATGTCTAAAGGGATGAATAATAGGACCATTTCTTTTAAATGCTTAAAGATATACCCCGAAACTTTAGCAAATGTTTCACTTTTATTAAATTTTTCAATTAAACCTCCGTATTCATTAAGTAGATGAACAAATAAATAGCCTAAAATCCGGAGCATATCATCCTCATAATTTCTGAAATAATCAAAGAAATGTTCAGGTTCCATATTTAATTTATCACGAATTAATTCCGCAACTTTCTCTTTTATATTTTCAAGGGGTTTATCAAGCAATTCTTCTAATTTATCCAGTGAAAATGAATCTTGAAGCCTATCAAAAAAATCAATTTTGGTGTCCTGAATAGCAGGTTCTTCTATTTCTTTCCCTTCAGAAGCCATCATTTCATTCCATTCATTAAGATTATATATTTTACACATAAATTTAAGAGATTCTGCTCCCTTAGCAATACATTGCATCTCCTTTATTTCTATTCTATAATCGGCTCTTTTAGTTTTTAAGATAAAATTTGCGACACTTTCCAGCATACCGCATAAGCCGCATGCCATTCCCTCAGATTTTTCGCTAATTTTATCAAAATCGAAGGTATCTTCAGCATCATTCCCGTATCCAGCACAAATCGGACATTTTTTAACTTCAAGGATATAATGATTAAAAGTATGACCTGGGTTGGGAATTTCTTCATAATTATGTTCTCCAAATTCCATTCCAAAAACAACACTCCAGAGTATGCCAAAATAATCAAGAACTTTTTTTGGATTTCCGGGCATTACCTTAAATATTCCCGAATGTCTTTCACATGAGTCTAATGCGGCTTTTTTACCAATTTCCCTTACTATTTTAAGCGTTAATTCTTCATCTTGCGTAATTTCTTGAACTTCTTTGATAATCTCTCTATATAATAGAACATAGTATAAAGCATTGGTGCCTCTACCAAAAGCTTTTGTTATTTTTTTCATTAACCATTGAAAAACACCCATTTTAACACCTCCTAACTTAGGAACCCCTTGAATAATATTTATAAACTTGAAGACACGATCTATGCCCAAAGGCTTTTGACTCTTGTATTTTTACAGGCTCCAAAAACAGAGCATCTTTATTATTTGAGATTTCACTTATTTTTGAAACCATTTCTGCGACCATTGCAATAATTATCTCACATCCCGCTTCTTTTATATCTTCAAATTGATATTTACACATAGGACATTTATAATCTCTGATAAAAATCAAATTTTGCGAACTATCTAATTCAATTGCAACGGAACTACTAAAAATGTATTGATAAATTGTTGCCAAAACATCTTTAATATTTTTTTGAGTTATATTATCTGTGGGTTTCCAATAATTTACAAAAGTGCTACCGATATTCTTTCCCATACGTCTTAATCTTTCAATCACATTATCAACTTTATTTTTACGCATAAAACGTATCAGATGCGTTATTGCATTTCGCATCTGGTTCATAGTAGCTTCAGCAGATAATAATTCATTTCTTGTATAATTCATCGCTTTTATCCAATCTCATTTTGTTTAAAAATTAAGTGATTAATTGAAAATTATCATTCATTTTAAAATTTTTAATCTAATTAAAAATATGAATCATATCGAATAAAAAGAACTATTTTAGCATATAATATTTAAAAATTACATGATTAAAAAAATTGAAAAATAAAACTAATTTAATGATGAAAAAAATTACATCTGCTCTATTATCTTTCTTAATACAGCTTCTCCAGCAGCGCCTATCATAATTCCTCTTCTTACAAGCGTTTGCCCATCGATAATAATATCATGGTCCAGCATCTTGCCGTCCTTGAAAAATAGCAAAGTAGGAATTGCAGTTATTCCGAACATCTCTCCTAATGCGCGATTTTGGTCTAAATCCACCTGAATTAAATGGATTAATCCCTCATCCCTAAGTTTATGCAGAATGGGCGAAATAAACTTACATGGACCGCACCAAGTTGTATAAACATCAATAATAAGCTTCCCTTCCTTAGGAGCGTTTTTAATTCCTACTCTTTCCAATTCCTCTACAAACAATTTTTATTCTCATCTCAAATTGGATATTGATAATTTATGAATATTTAGTAATAATTGTTTATTTTAATTTTCATTTATTTTTATTCTTTTTATTTTCAAGTTATAAATTTTAGAACTAATTTATAAACCTATCATAAGGGAAATTAAAATAAATAATAGCAAAGCAAATCCAAAAATTATATAATATAACCTAAACTTAAAAGTTTTATACCAAGGTCTTTTAAAATATTCCCGATATCCTTTTATAAACGATATAATTTTCCCTTCAGAATTTTTTATGAAAATTATAACTTCATAAGGATCAATATTATCATAATTTAATTTATCATAAATTTTAAAATAAAGAGAATCATCCGGATTTGCAGGATAAAGCCTTACACCTCGCCTTTTTCCGCCCCACATGGTTTTATAATATAAATCATTTTCTTTTGAGTAGATTTTTATTTCTCCGCCAGACATATAATATCTAAAATTAGTTAAGAAACCTTTCGATGGAGCATAGCGTCCAATGTAATTTTTTATGTATATTGGAGATTTTATCTTAAAATCTTGCTTTTCTTGTTTAATATCTAAGATATAATGCAAAATATTATGAGCAATTTTTATCGCATTCATATTAAATAATGAATTTTGATTTATAGCAACAATAATTCCGAGATTTTCTTCGGGAATTAGATACAATTCCGATAAATAACCGTTTATTGAGCCGCCATGATTTAATATCGTGAAGTTCTCATAATCATGGATAAAAAAGCCATAACCCATAGCAGGTAATCTATCATCAAGGCTATACTGAGATTTCCACATCATCTCAAGAGTTTCCTTTTTTATAATATGCTTCCCTCCAAATAAACCATAATTCAAAAGACAGATTGCGAATTTGGTCATATCTTCAATCGAAGAATAGAGTGAACCTTGAGGCATCTGAGTTTGTAATTCAGTTCCAAATTCTATAAATTTTCCTTTTTTATATTTATATCCTTTAGCTTGAAGCGGTCTTACACGTTCACTTCTTTTAAAATCCGTATTTTTCATTTCTAAAGGATTAAAAATATTTTCAATCATATATTCAGAAAATTCTTTACCTGTAATTTGTTCTAAAATATAACCCAGTAACATATATCCGAAATTAGCATAAGCCCATTTTGTTCCTGGAGCGGTTTTTAATTTAATTTTTCTATTAAAGATTCTTTCAAGTGAATAAATTTTTTTGGGATTATTATTTGCAAAATGGGGAATTTTAAATAAATCAGTTAATTTTAAGAGTTCCCCAATGCCTGAGGTATGTGTTAATAAGTGTTTTATCGTTATAGAGAGATTTTTGTTATTTTTATAATATATACTCCCTTTTGGGATATATTCATTGATATTATCATCAAGATTTATTAAATTCTTTTCCCATAATTGCATTATACCAATAGCCGTAAATGTTTTTGAGATTGAA
>CAZVTX010000045.1:0-15942 GCA_964629395.1 uncultured archaeon | reverse complement strand
CAAATTAGAAATTAAAATAAAAAGTTTAATAAAAAATTATATCAATTTCAAGGAAGTTAATCTTTCTTTCGTATTTTTATTATTAGAAAATTTAATAGGGCTATGAAGAAATAAATTATTGCAACGATAAGTAAGGTAAATTTAATTGATGCACATAAGGAAGCAATTAAAGGACTTCCCATATCGATAAAAGCTTCATTTATTAGCATAAGAATGAGATTTATATTCTCTATTATATCAAAGATCCCGGCGATAAATGGAAATATTGAAATAATTAATCCAAATTCTTTCAATTTTCCCTTTATTTGTCTTGTAATTAATAAGTTTAAGCTAAATATTAAGATTGAATAAGCAATAATATATAAAAAATCGATATAAGTGACAAATAATTCTTTTTCCATTCCTTCTGTGCCCCATGCGTTAAAAATTGTTCTAATTGTATCCGCATTCCATGCAAGTTCAAATTCTAATACACCATATCCCGTTGAGCCTTTAAGACTGCTCTCAATTGGACTCATAATTGAGTTTATTATTAGAAAAGCGACTAAAGATAAGATTGCACAGATAATAAGAATTTTATTTTTAGGCTTTTCTTCAAGATTTTTCAGATTTAATTTCAAACCAATCAACTTAATTTTAAAATTAGAATAAGATAAATATTATCAGCTGACTTAAAAACTTAGTATTAATAAGAATTAATTTTATTTATTAATTTTAATTTAAATTATAACATAATAATTGTTTTTAATTAAGTAAAGAAAAATACAAAGCAGTGTATATAAATGTGCTTAGCAATTCCCGGAAAAATCGTTCAGATTAATGATGATCGCCAAACTGCAGTAGTAGATTTTGATGGTATCAAGCAAACATGTATTATCTCCTTAGTTCAAAATGCTGAAGTAGGAAAATATGTAATTATTCACGCGGGTTATGCTATTGAGATTATGGAAGAAAAAGATGCTTTAGAATCTCTTGAACAGTGGAAAGAATTATCTGAAGAATTAAATATGGATTTAGAGGATATTTTATAAGTCAAATATTTCTTGTTTTAATTCTTTTAATTTTAAATATAATCTTTTTATCGAACTAACTCCTTTAGAATCAGGAGAATAATCAAGCGGGGGTTTACCTTCTAAATCTGCCTTACCAATTTCGGGATCATAAGGAATTGTATGATAAAGAGGGATATTCCATTCAAGAATTTTCTTATTTATTACTTCTAGTTGAGAATCATCTATAATTTTATTTGCAATTAAATATATATTAATTATTCCCAATTTTTTCGCTAAATCTATAATTTTAGCACTGAGATCAAGTGATTTTTGCGAAGGTTCCGTAATTACCAGCATTACATCAATTCCTTTTGCTGTGCCCCTTCCCAAATGCTCTAGGCCTGCTTCAAAATCAACTATAATAATCTCATCTCTTTTTACAAATAAATTATAAAGTAATGTTCTTATTAGAGCGTTTTCTGGACATAAACAACCTGTCGATGGTTCTTCTACAGTTCCTAAAACTAAAAGTTCCACCCCATCAGGACCGCTTATCTTATATTTATCGGGGATATCATCTACTTGAGGATTCACATTATATACGCCGGGTCCAGCACCTTTTATAACAACTCTATCTTCCACAATTTCTTTCATTTTTGAGATTGGAACAATTTTTTTCTTTTTTTCTTCATCTATCCCTAAAGTATAACTTAAATTCATAGAATTATCATTATCTATTGCTAAAACTTTAAACCCATCCCTTGCAAATAATCTTGCAAGTGTACCGGCAATTAAAGTTTTTCCGCATCCACCTTTTCCTGAAACTGCGATTTTCATATCAAGAAAAGAAATGAATCAAAATAAAAAAAATCTTTAGATTAAGATTCTTAAAATTAATGAAATTAGCGGTTTTAATAAATAAGTAAAAAGCGAAAAAAACAAAATATAGATATTTATTATGAAAAACAATCATAAAAAGATTAAATTTTGTAAAGTTCATAAAATTCCTTACGAGTTCGTCTGTTCTGAATGTCTCGCTCCTTTTTTAAAGCATACTCCTTTTAAAAGTTTAGATGAAATTCGTGAATATCAGATAAAAAACGCTAAAAAAGTAAATTTAAAAGACAAGATGAAAATATATAATAGAATTGGAGTAATAATGCTAAAAATTTCGGGAAATTTTGCGTTTTCGGGAATTTTATTATATGATATAGAACATCATAAAATTTTAAGAAAAGATTTCAAAAGTACAAGATTGGTTTTTAATGAATATTTTCCTTCAGTGTTATTTCTAAATTATTTAGAACCTTATCTTGAATTAATAAACTCTATTGAATATCTTCCTGATTGTTATATAGTAAATGCAAGCGGACAAATACATCCATTTAGATATGGTCTTGCATGTGAATTGGGTTTAAGATTAAATTGTTCGGTCATTGGTTATACAAAAAAACTCCTTTATGGTAAATTAAATCGCATTGAAGATAATGAACGAATATTAGGTGTTTTTGACGGTGATGACCAAATCGGATTTGCTTTTCAAAAACCTAAATCAAAAAAGTATTTTTATGTAAGTGTCGGCAATAATATAAGTTTAAATTCTGTAAGAGAAATATTTATTAAATTAGATTGGAATATTTTTAGCAAATTATCAAATGAATTAAGCAACTTTGCTTTTCATAATAGAAAAATTAATAATTAATAGAAATTCTACGTCCTTCTCCTGAATATGAACGATCTAAATAATTTCCGCAGTGTTTACAAAATTTATTTTCTTCCGGATTAGAAATTCCGCATACGGAACATATTATTGTGCGTACCTGATAATTTTGTGATTCTTGAGCTAATGATAATTGTTCCTTTTTTTCCTGTCTTAATTGTTTTTCAAATGATTTTATTTTTTTCCTACCAATTATCGTCAAAAGCGCACCAAAAAAGTAGGGATCTGCTAATGTAATTAAAGCATATAATAATAATTGAAGTAAAGCAATTTCTGATCCATAATCTATAAAATCAGTAAAAGAAGCCATATAAAGAATATAAAGAAACATTCCAACAGCCCCTATACCCGCACCTAACGCAATAATACGTCGACCAAGTCTATGTAGGTGAATTAATATAAGCAGACATCCTAAAATAACGGAGATACCTCCACCTGCAATAATATAAAATAATATCAAAATAATAAAAGAGATAAAATTGCCGATTCCGCTTCCTATATATTCATAAACATAGACCTCGGCAAAATTAATATATAAATTAAAAATTAAAGTAAGAATTCTAAGTCCGCTGCTAATTCCGAAAATCATAATTACCCCGCCGATGGCGGTAATAACAAGCCACTTATAATTAGTTTTCAAAATAAATCAATAAATTAAATTAATTCGAGAATCTATTTTGTTGTTAATATAAAATTTCATTATAAATATGTTTAGTTTTTAGAAAATTAATAAAAATACCACTTCTATGAATCAAAAATAAATGGATAAATGATTTTATTAATAAATATGAGCAATCGACATGAAAGAGCATTAATAGCTAAGGATACAATTAAAATTCTGGAAAATGGATCTTATCTTAATTCAAAAGGCAAGCTAGTTAATATTAAAAATTTTTTAGACTATTCGATTAGAAATACAATTTTATATCGCCCTGATGATTTCAAAATTATAAAGGAACGTGTGAACGAGATTTTATCTAAGAATAATTTTAATTATAAAACAAAAATCGAAGTGACTAATGAGACAACCTTAAACGCCGGAAAGAGGTTAATAATTGATGAGAAATATCAGAATACAGCGTGTTTAAATTTTGCTTCTGCAAAAAACCCTGGAGGGGGCTTTTTGAAAGGAAGTAATTCACAAGAGGAGAGCCTTGCCAGAGCCTCAGGATTATATCCTTGTATTTTTCAGATTAAGGATTATTATGAATCAAATAAAAAATTTCGTTCAGCATTATATACAGACAATATTATATATTCTCCGAAAGTTCCCGTTTTTAGAGATGATGATGGCACTTTTCTTGATAAATCTTTTTTAATTTCTATAATAAGCGCTCCTGCTGTTAACGCAAGGATTATAAAAAGATATGAGAGTCATAATATAGAAAAAATTGGTTCGGTAATGATGAATAGAATTGATAAAATTCTCTCAATAGCATTAATTAATAATGTGGAGGCGTTAGTATTAGGAGCTTGGGGATGCGGCGTTTTTAAAAATAACCCTTCGGATGTTGCTAAATATTTTCATAAATTTTTAGGAAATGAAGGGAAATTCTCAAAAACTTTTAAAAAAATAATTTTTGCGGTTTATGATCGCTCAAAAAATAAGAGAATATTTAATGCTTTTTACAATGTATTTTCTAATTCCTAATTTGTAAAAAAAGTATTAATTTTTTTAATTACCAATAAACTTCTTTTAAAGTTTCATGGTATTCATTTAAAGATTTTATCGAGATTTCCTTTTTTCTTACCATTTCAATTGCATCAACTAAAGCTTTAGCCAATTCTACATTAATAATAACCGGAATATTATAATCAACAGCCATTCTTCTTATTTGATATTCATCTTCAAGAATTTTTTTGAATTTTTCATGCTCGGTCGTAGGGAGAGGGATATTAATTACCAAATCAATAGCACCGTTTTGAAGGCAACCAATTACATTAGGCTCTTTACCGTATTCATGAATCTTATAGAGTCTAACGGAATATATACCTTTTTCTTTGAGTGCTAATGCAGTGTCTTCCGTGGCGAAAATTCTAAAACCTAATTGACTTAATTTTTCTGCGATAGGAATAACTTTTTTCTTTAATTCGTCTCCTGCTACTGAAATAAATACATTTCCTCCATTTATAGGGATACGTTGCTCAGTTGCTTCCAGTGCCTTAACTAATGCATCCGAAAAGTCATCGCCAATGCAGGCAACTTCTCCAGTACTAGCCATCTCAACACCTAAAATATAATCTGCCTTGTCCAATCTTACAAATGAGAACATTGGAGCTTTAATCGACACATAATTTCCATATGGTAATGTTAACAATCTTTCAGGGATTTTTTTACCCATAATTACTTCAGCAGCTAAGCGTAATAGGTTAATACCTCTTGTTTTTGATACATATGGCATACTTCTACTTGAGCGTAAATTACATTCAATCACGTACACTTCCCCATTTTTGACGAGATATTGAATATTAAATGGCCCTTGAATTTGAAGTGCTAATGCGATTCTTTTTGTATAATCTTTAATTTTATTTATTACATCTTCTGAAATGGTAAATGGGGGGATACTCATAGTAGCATCACCGCTATGAATTCCGGCGTTTTCAATATGTTCTACTATAGCACCAATTAATACATTTTCTTTATCGCATACACCATCACACTCAACTTCGCGGGCATCTGTAAAAAATTTAGTTATTACAACCGGATATTCTTTCGAGACTGCAGCAGCAAGATCTAAAGTATCTCTAAGAGTTTTTTCGTCATAAGATACACGCATAGCCGCTCCACTCAATACATAAGAGGGCCTAACCAAAACAGGAAAGCCAACTTTCCTTGCAAATTTAATGGCATTTTCTTTATCAGTTAAGGCAGCCCATTGAGGTTGTTTTATATTTAATTGGTCCAATAAAGTGCTGAACTTTTTTCTATCTTCAGCCATATTTATGCGAGAACCATGGGTTCCCAATATTTTAAGTCCCGCTTTACGGAAAAATTCATTATATTTTGAGAATTTTGCAGATAAATTTTGTGCAATTTGTCCGCCTACCGATACAATAATACCAAATCCTTTTTCCAATTCACATATATCAATCACTCTTTCTCCCGAAAGCTCTTCAAAATATAGCTTATCAGCGATATCAAAATCAGTGCTAACAGTTTCAGGGTTATAATTTATCATTATTGCCTGATCGACCCCAAGTTTTTTAATACCCCACAGACAATTTACCGAACCCCAATCAAATTCTACCGAAGAGCCTATTCTATAAACTCCTGAACCTAACACGATAACTTTTTGAATCTTTTGTTTTTTTTCAGCTTCAAAATCTATATCATGTTCAGAAGCGGCATAAGTTAAATATAAGTAATTAGTCTGAGCAGGCCATTCTGCAGCGAGAGTATCTATTTGTTTCACATAAGGTTGAATTCCGAATTCTTTTCTTACCATTTTTCTAATTTTTATTGTGTCAAAAGTAGGGGAACCAATTATATCGGATATTTGTCCGTCTGAAAAACCAAATCTTTTCGCTCTCTGTAACCAATATTTAATTTCCTTTTTGTCTCCTCCTAAAAGGTCAAGTTTCTTTAACTGTTCTTCGATATCAATTATATTTTTTAATTTATATAAAAACCATTTATCGATTCTTGAAAGTTTATAGATTTCATCAATAGAAATTCCTCTTTTAATAGCTTCAGCTATACGAAATATTCTTAAATCGGTAGGATTTCTTAATTCGTATTTTAACTCATCAATATCTTCAATTGGTTCTAAATTATTTCCTACAAATCCTTTCATACCTATATCCAGCATTCTGATTGCTTTTTGCAAGACTTCCTCAAATGTGCGACCTATTGCCATTATTTCTCCAACGCTTTTCATTTGAGAACCAATATGGCGATCTACTTTTTGAAATTTCTGCAAATCCCATCTCGGAATTTTTAATACTAAGTAATCTAAAGCAGGCTCAAAACATGCTGTTGTTATTCCCGTAATTTTATTTTTTAATTCGGGTAAAGTATATCCTATTGCTAATTTTGCGGCTATATATGCTAATGGATAGCCGGTTGCTTTTGAAGCTAGAGCTGAAGAGCGGGATAAGCGGGCATTTACTTCAATAACTCTAAATTCGTTAGACGTTGGATGTAATGCATATTGAATATTACATTCTCCGATTATTCTCAAACTTCTTATTATTCTTATAGAAGCAGATCTTAACATTTGATATTCTTCATTTGTAAGCGTTTGGCTGGGCGCCACTACGATGCTTTCACCCGTATGAATTCCAACGGGGTCAAAATTTTCCATATTACAATTAATAAAGCAATTATCTTCTTTATCCCTCACAACTTCATATTCAATTTCTTTCCAGCCCCAAACGCTTTCTTCTATTAAAACTTGTTTTATCCTGGATTGTGCAAGTCCGACTTTAACTTTCTTTTCAAATTCCTCCATATTATTTACAATGCCAGAGCCACGACCTCCAAGAGTATATGCAACTCTTATCATTAAAGGAAAACCTAATTCTTTTGCAACTTTAACAGCTTCTTGGTAGGAGGTTACTGCCTTACTTTTGCAAACTTTTGCATTTGCACGCTCCATTGCTTTAACAAATGCATCTCTATCTTCCGTTGCCTGAATTGCTTCTATCGGCGTTCCTAATACCTTTACATTATATTTTTCCAATATTCCATTCTCTGCAAGTTCCACTCCAACATTTAATGCCGTTTGCCCGCCAAACGCAAGTAGGATTCCATCAGGTCTTTCTTTCTTGATGACTTCCTCAACATATTTCAGGTTAATTGGTAATAGATAAACGCGATCTGAAAGCTGAGGGTCAGTTTGTATTGTAGCGATATTTGGATTTATTAGGATTGTATAAATTCCTTCCTCTTTCAATGCCTTAAGAACCTGGCTCCCGCTATAATCAAATTCCCCTGCTTGTCCAATCCTAATTCCACCGCTACCTAAAACCAGTGCTTTTTTAATAGAAGGATCGGGAGGCATTAATTCAACAACCCCATATTTTTTAGAAATTTATCAAATAAATACAAGGAATCCAAGGGGCCCGGACAAGCTTCTGGGTGGAATTGAACGGCAAAAACGGGTTTTGATTCATGTTCAATTCCTTCATTTGAACCATCATCAATATTTCTTAAAATTTCCTTGAATCCACCCTCTTCGAAATTTTTTACGCAAAATCCGTGATTTTGTGAGGTAATATAACATCTTTTAGTAATGGGATCGATGACCGTTTTATTACCTCCACGATGACCATATTTTAACTTATATGATTCTCCTCCCGCTGCGAGAGCAATTATTTGATTTCCTAAACATATACCCATCATTGGAAGATCTTCATCTAATACTTTTTTGCATACTTTAATAGCATTTTTATAAATCGCAGGATCTCCAGGTCCATTTGAAATAAAAATACCATCAGGCTCATAAGACATAATCTGTTCAAAGGAATAATGATGCGGAACCACAATAACTTCTAAGTCTCTTTTTACCAAATTACGCAAAATATTAAGCTTAACTCCCATATCCAATAAAACAACTTTCCCTTTCGATTTATCCGGTTTAAAAAATATTGGTTCTTTTGTAGATACTTCGCTTGCTAAATGTCTTAAATTTGGATCTTCCGCTTTTTCTACAATATCTCGCAATTCATCCAAATCGAGCTTTTCTCCGGGTTCATAAACTGCAAGAGCGCCTACTTGTACTCCTTCCTCTCTTAGAATTTTAGTGATTGCTCTGGTATCGATCCATTCAATTCCCGGGATGTCTTGTTCGGTTAAAAACTCATCTAAAGTCTTTACACTTAAATAGTGATGCGGCATTTTACAACATTCATTTACTACAAAACCCGTAACTTTAATAGAATCTGATTCAAAATATTTAATAATACCAAATTTGTCCTTTTCCCATGGTGGAACACCATAATTTCCCACTAGGGGATGGGTCATAACTACTATTTGACCCCAATAAGAGGGATCTGTTAAAGTTTCATTATAACCTGCGCCCGTCATTGTATTAAATACTAATTCTCCTGTTACAATTTTAGATGCACCAAAACCTATGCCCTCAAAATATCTACCATCTTTTAACATTAATATGGCGGGTTTTTCGTTTTTATAAATCATAATCTATAAATTTGCTTATTCTTTCTCTTATTCTGCTTAAATTAGTTAAACAAGGATAACTAATAATTTTTTTCAATTATTTTTATTAATTGATTTATAAATAAGCCAATTTTTTAAGTTAATTTTAAGAAAAGAGAGAATAATCTAGCATTCTTCATATGATTCTTTTTTTTGTTTAATACATTCTTTAATGAATGCAGTAAATAAGCAGTGAGGCCTAAAAGGTCTACTTTTAAATTCAGGATGGAATTGTGTACCGACCATCCAATGATCATCTCGATTAAGCTCTATACTGTTAATAATTTGTCCTGACTCATCTCTACTTGAGATTCTTAATCCTTTTTCAATTGCTTCTTTAGTAATAAATTTCTCCTGGATATGATATCTATGTCTAAATCTTTCTACAGCTTCAAGTCTATTATAGGCATCATATAATAATGTCCCTTTTTCTATAAAAATTTTTATTCCGCCTAGTCTCATTGTTCCTCCTTTATCAGAAATATGTTTTTGTGATTCTAATAGATCTATTACAGGATAAGGTGTGTTTGGGTCTATTTCCGTAGAGTTTGCATTTTTTAAACCCAAATATTTTCTACAGAAAGCAATAAAAAATAATTGAGCTCCAAAACATATTCCTAAAAATGGAATTTTATTTTCCATAGCATATTCAGCAGATTTTATCATTCCTTCAACGGCACGCTCCCCAAAACCCGGCGTAAGCAGAATTCCATCACAATCGCTTAGTTCTTTTTCAACATTAGTATTTTCAGTAATATTAATCATTTTAAGTTCAGCTTTATATCCTAAATGAGCCGATGCATGCTCAAGCGCATCATTTATTGAGATATAAGAATCAGAAATGTTAAAATATTTTCCCGGCATTCCTATTTTGACCGATTTTTTGAGGTTTTTATACATATCCACCATTTTAACCCATTCCGAATAATTTGTAACTTCATTATAAGATACGAGTTTAGCTTTAAGATCTAATAGATGACATAGAAGATCTCCTAATCTTTGATTTTCAAAGAGTAAAGGAAGCTCATAAACAATTTTTAAATCAGGATTAGAAATTACTGCCTCAACGGGAACATTTGAAAAAAGAGAAATTTTTCGTCTCACATCTTCTTCAAGAGGTTTTTCACTTCTACAAATTATTATATCAGGTTGCAATCCGGCACTTTGAAGCATTTTAACGGAATGCTGTGTAGGCTTTGATTTTTGTTGTCCAACTGCTTTAGAAAAAGGTACTAATGTAACATGCACAAAAGCGGTAAAATTTTTCGGTAATTCTAGCTTTAATTGTCTAAAAGTTTCTAAAAATATACTTGATTCTAAATCTCCAACAGTACCTCCGCATTCAATGATTAATACGTCTAAATCTTCTTTATTTGCAATATCTAATAATCGTTCTTTAATCATATTGGTACAATGAGGAATTATTTGAACAGTTCTTCCTAGAAATCTGCCTTTTCTTTCGCTGAGTATAGTAGATAAATAAATTTGCCCGGAAGTTATGTTATGAGAGGGATGAATCTCAATACCAAGAAATCTTTCGTATTTACCGGAGGGTTCGAGTTGAACCCCCGAATGTACCGAAATCTTGGTCTATTTCCGAGATTCTATATACATATTCATCAGATTCAGGAACAGGTCTAAAATCCCAAACCTTTTCCGTAATAAAGCACTCACCATGTTCAATTGGATTTAAAGTACCAGGATCAACATTAAGATAAGGATCTATTTTAACTGCAGATACTTTAAATCCTCGAAATTGTAAGATTTTCCCGAGAGAAGCGCTAACAACACCTTTACCAATCCCGCTCATAACACCTCCAGTAACAAATACGAACTTACAATGATTAGATAACATTTTATCTTGGTTCAATAACTTTTTCATATATAAATAATAAATCATTCAGAAAGTATATATTTTATTTATAAAAATATTAAGAGATAAAGAAATTATGAAAGCTAAAAATCTCTTATTTTTAGATGATGACAATAAGAACTGGATGAACATTATCATTTTATTTGCTTCTCTTAATTTTCTATTTGTAGCAATTATTTTCATTATTACGGGAGCTATTGGAGGCGGGATTGTATCACTTGTTTGGTGGATAATAACTTCTCTTTTGTTTTCATTTATCAGAAATAAGGATACTTTCCAGCAAAAAGCAAAAATTTTATATTTAATAAATGTATGTTGGTTAAGTCTTCTTGAGGAAGGAATGATATATGCCGTAGGCGGAGGATTACAAGGAAAAGCGACATCCTTATATGATGATTACATTCATTCGATTCCAATTTTTATGGCAATTGGAATTGTTTTATATTTTATGATCTCAAAATATGAATTAAATTCCGGAGAGACGTTTATCATTGCATTTTTTATCGGATACATAGTTGAGGGCATTTTTGGAGGGGCAGGATTATTAATTGGAAGCGCGGGAGCCTATTTTTATGGAACTATGATGACGGCCTTGATTCCAGAAAATCTAAAAGAGGAAAAAAGAGCTTCGATTAAATCAATTCTATTGATAATTATTGGCACTATTTTTTCATTTATTGCAGTATTGGCGGGAGCAATCATAGCGGATAATATTTACAAAGCATTTCCAGGATAATTATTGTTTTTTTATATAATTTTTTTCTTATTAAATCATTTTTCTAGAAAAACGATTTTTTATGAATATCGTTTTCTTTGTAAAACGATGTTAAATAAAAATTAATTAAAATAATTAGAAATTTGATTACCTTCCTTTAAAAACAGGGTCTCTCTTTTCTTTTAATGCAATAGTAGATTCCCTAAAATCTCTTGTTTTAAGCGTCTTTTTGATTGCTTGATTTTCTAGATCTAATTGGCGTTCTATTATTGGGCGAAAATAATCATGCATTATTTTTTTCATCATTCTAATGGATACACTCGGACCTTTAGGAGGTATTAATCGTTCTGCTATTTTTCTGCAATGAGACATTAATTCTTCGTGAGGGACTACACCATTTATTAAGCCTAATTCATATGCTTTCTGAGCAGAAATATTATCTCCAAAATAGAGAATCTCCTTAGCTCTCTGGAATCCTAATAGAAAAGGCATTATAAAAGAACTTCCTGTTTCAAGACTGAGCGCCCTTTTAACAAAATAAAAACCAAGCCATGCATCATCAGCCATATAAATAAGATCAGCTCCTGCCAAAGGAATTGTAGCCCCAGAACCGATTGCAAGACCATTTATGGCGGCAATGATAGGTTTTGTAAAATTCCATAATTTTAAACATAGTCTTTTTTGTGCAATATCATTCACATCAATTTGTTTCTTTAATTCAGGATCTAATCCGCTAAAGAATTTTGCATCAAAATAGCCTCCAGAAGAGAAGGCTTTTCCTTCCTCCGATCCTGTCAATATAAGAACCCTTGAATTCCTATCTTTTTCCATATCCTCCAGAATTGTTTCAATTTCCAAGAAAGTAATTTGAGTCATTGCATTTCTTCGTTCAGGTCGGTTTATTATTGCAGTACATATGCCATTTTCTTCCTTTTTATATATAATATCTTTTAAATCTTCAATATTCATTTTGAATCTTTTTTTTTTTAATTAAGGTGTATATTTTGGTCTTTTTCTTTCGGATTCTAAATCAAATGGTTTTTCTAGGATTTCCTTTACCATTTTATTTTCTTTTCCTTTAAAATTCGGTTCTCTTTTCAATTGTAATGCTTTAAGAGATTCTCTAAAATCTTGTGTTTTAAAAGTAGCTCTGAGTCCGATATTCTCTTTATCTAAAGTTTGAGAAATAATTTCTCTAAAATAATCATGCATTATTTTTTTCATCATTTTTATTGATACACTCGGACCTTTAGGAGGTATTAATCGTTCTGCAATTTTTCTGCAATGAGGCATTAATTTCTCGTGAGGAACTACTCCATTTATTAAACCTAATTCATACATTTTTTGAGCAGGAATTTTATCTCCAAAATATAAAATTTCTTTAGCTCTTTGAAATCCTAAATAAAACGGTAAGATAAATGATAGTCCAAATTCAGGAACAATTGCTCTCTTTACAAAATAAAAACCTGCCCATGCATCATCCGCCATATAAATAAGGTCTGCAGTTGCTAAAGGCATTGTAATTCCTGCTCCAACAGCTAAACCATTAATAGCAGCAATTATTGGTTTAGGAAAATCCCACAATTTCATACAAAGCCGTTTAACAGCAATATCTTCAAGATCTATTTCTTCTTGAATTTCGGGGTCAATATTCATCATCTCTTTCATATTAAAATATCCTCCTGAAGAGAAGGCTTTTCCTTCTTCAGAACCAGTAATTATTAAAACTTTTGCATTTTTATCTTTTTCCATATCTGCAATAGCATATTCCATTTCAAGAAAGGTTACGAATGTAAATGCATTACGTCTTTTTGGGGCATTAATAGTAATGGTACAAATCCCATTATCTTCTTTTTCATATATGATATCTTTAAAATCTTCAATATTCATTGAATTTTACCTCCAAATTTATAATATTATTAGTTAAAATAAATAATAATTAATTTAGGTTTTTTATTTCAATATAATTTTATTAATAGAAAGAGATCTTAAAATCTAAATTTCAAGAGAGAACATAAAAAAGAGAAGATTTATTTTGTTTTTAGCTTTATTTTTTTCTCTTCACGTTTAATTCTTCTTTCAATATAAGGTCTAAAAATAGTAATTTTAGGAGGTACCATTGTCAATATTGTTTCAACAATTTTTGGATATTCTGCGATAAATATAAATTCTTCTTTTACAAGCGGTCTTTGTTTATGAACGTTTGCAAATCGAACTAATTCAAGGATTTGGCGGGCTTCCTCATCATTTTTAAATTTGTAATCAAAATTTTCGTAAACATGCTTAAATGCACTAATTCCTGAATATTCACCTGTAGTGATTAATCTACCAGTCTCAACAAGAATTTTTTCACCTCTTCCCAATTCATGATAATCATATAATTCATAATTTCTATGATCTTTCAGTGCTCCATCTGCATGTATTCCTGATTCATGTGCAAACATATTAGCTCCAGTTCCGGGTTGATTCACGGGTATAGGGACTCCAAAACAATGTTCTGCATATTTGGCAATTTGCCAAGCTTTATCTAATTTAACTCGAGGATCCAACAGATCTAATTCCGCCCATTCTGCACCATGTTTTAATGCAAGTAAAGTACTTACAAGATCGCAATTTCCTGCTCTCTCACCCATTCCATTTACTGTAGTGTTAATATAAGCATCCTGCCCTGCTTCAATGGCTCCTTTAGCACCCATAATTGATGTTGCTACCGCCATCCCTAAATCGTTATGAGTATGAATTTCTAAAGGGATATCTACTTTTTTAGCAAGTTCTTTACATCTAAAATGAATCCTCATAGGATTTTCATAACCCAAGGTATCACAATATCTTATTCTATCAGCCCCTGCTTTTTTAGCAGCTTCAGCAAATCTAATCAGATATTCCATACTTGTTCTGCTTGCATCTTCAGCATTAACACCTACCGTTTTTATTCCTAAATCTTTTGCTCTTTTTACCGCATTAACCATTAAATTGATAATATCATCTTCATTATATTTTCCTTTAAATTTGCCTTGTATCATCTGTTGCGATGTAGAGATCGATAGATTTAAATGTTCAATACGTGTCAGCTCTACAGCTTTTTCTACATCGCTTTCAATAGCCCTAACCCATCCTTCCAGAATTATTGGTTTTAAAACACCCATTTTGGCTAATTCAATGTTAGCATTAATATAGTTGGTTTCGTGTAAAGTTGTAGGAAATCCGAGTTCTGATTGATATATGCCCATCTGATTTAGCAATAAGTTTAAGACGGTTTTCTCAAGTTTAGCCAAGCCTAATCTACTAGTTTGAACACCATCGCGATTTGTAACGTCAATAATATATATTCTATTATCCATATTTTACACTTCTTTAAGAAATAGTATTAAATAGTCTAAGTTAAAAATTAATAAAAATTTTTCTATTAAACTTAATAAATGAGTAAAATTGTTAGATAATTTAAGTTAATTAGTGAACATTTATAAAGATATTCATGATCATTTTTGAAATATGTTCATTATTCAAGTATAAAATATTTTAATAATGAAAGAAGATATTTTGTTTTTCTAAAGATTTTTCATAAATTTAATTCAAATGAGAATTTATTATAATAAAACTCAAAATAATATTATTAAAAAAAATAATTTAAAATAATTATGTCAAGATTGGAACAAGATATCTTAATTAAAGCAGAAGTTATAGAAAAATTAAAAGAGATTGTTGGCGGAGAACAATATATATCAACCGATATTGAAGTCAGATCTAATTATAGTAGAGATATGACTGAACAAGTTGCACCGCGTTTAACAGATGTAGTTGTTTTACCGGAGAATGTAGAACAAGTTCAAGAAATCGTTAAATTAGCAAATAAAGAAAAAATCCCGATTATTCCCTATGCGGCAGGAGCAAATATCGGCGGTTTAACACTCCCTACAGAAAGGGGTGGTATAACAATTGATTTTAAACGTATGCGGCGTGTTATAAAAATTGATCGTGAAAATAAATATATTATTATAGAACCGGGGTTCACTTTTGGCGATTTAAGGCGCCTATTTGATACAATACTCCCAGAATTCAGATATTCCTTTCCTTTTTCGCCTCCCTATACTTCTGTGGGTTGTAATGCATTACTTCATGGTTTAGGCTCTTTAAGTGTATTATATGGCTCGGCTGATAATTTTATTAACGGTTTAGAAGTAGTTTTACCGACGGGTGAAATTGTTCAAATTGGTAATCATGCTATAAATAGAGGACAATATTGGTATGGAAGGGCACCTTTACCTGATTTAGCAGGGTTATTTATAGGTATGCAAGGAACAACAGGAATAGCTACAAAGATTTCACTTCAATTAATTGATCGCCCTAAAATTCTAACTCATTTTGCAATTTTACCGAAGGATCCAATTGACTTTTTCAATAACTGGGTTCATGAGTTAGATCGTCTGCACGTGTGCGATGAAATTGGTTGCGGTTATTTTCCTCCGAAGGTTGCACACGGAT
>CAZVTX010000044.1:0-16053 GCA_964629395.1 uncultured archaeon | reverse complement strand
TATTTCAATTTCCGTAACTGAAGATAAAATCACTTCTATTCAAAAAAGCGGAACTGCAACATTTACTTTCGATGAGATTTTAGAACTGGGAAAAAAATCAATCGAAATAGGTCGTAAACTCAGAAAAGAACTTGATTTATGGCAATATAAAACGTCCTATTAAAATTTAAGGAAATTTTTTAAAATTTATATTCTTCTTTCAAGATTTTTTCGAAAAATTAATTTATTATTAAAAATTATTTTGCTTGATTAAATTTAAAAAGCAACTTTACGGAGATTATACATGCCAACAAAAAAGGTAGGTATTAGCGGAAGATTTGGACCTCGATGCGGTGCTATGCTCAGAAAGAGATGGCGCCTTATAATGGAAAAAATGAAAGGAAAAATCAAATGTCCTAAGTGTGAAACTATAGGCGCAGTACACAGAGTAAGCACCGGAATCTGGCATTGTAGAAAATGTGATGCTAAATTTACAGGAGGTGCATATTATATTACCACCCCAAGGGGTGTTGAGTCAATAAGAATTGCAGGAAGAAAACAAAGAGAATTAGAAGTATAATTTTAATTATGAGTTCAAAAAAATCCTCTTTTTCAGTTGAGTCTACAATAAAATTTACTTTTCAAAACCCTAAATTTACTGAATTTGCTTACAATACATTTCTTCCCGAATTAAAACAATCTAAAACATGGCGATCAACAATAGAAATGAACGAAAATAATAATCAATTAGAATTTTATATCAAAAGTTCCGATATTACTGCCTTTAGAGCAGCCGTAAGCGATATAATCAGTTTAGGAAAAATAGTTGAAAGCACAATAAATATGTGTAAATAATTAAAAGAAAAATTAAATATATAAAATTGGATTTGAATAAATATGGTTATAAATTTGGATAATTTGGATGAGAATACAAGAAATAAATTACAGAGTTTAAGTAACCTTTCACAATCATTAGAACTTATTACTTCTCAAAAAATTCAATTAGAGACGACCCTTAGAGAAACGGAAATTGCAATTGAAGAATTAGAAAAATTAAACCCCGATGAGATTGTTTATAAATCTATCGGCGGAATTTTAGTAAAAAGTGATCGCAATAAATTACTTGATGAGAAAAAAAGTTTAAAAGTATCTTTGGAAATGAAAATTAAAACTTTAAAACAGAAAGAAGATAGAACTAAACAGCAATTAGAAGCCTTACGAAAATCTATTCAAGCTGATTTACAAAAATAAAAAAATATTTTTTTTCATGGAAAATAAAGTTTTAAATGAATTAATAGAATATATAGATAAAAAATCGATCTTAATTACATCTCATGCCGCAGTAGATATAGATGCATTAGCTTCTTGTATATCTTTTAAATATTTCATAAAAAATATCGCTAATATTTTAAATGTGGATATCTTTTTTTTGGATATCTCAAAAACAACATTAGATTTTTTAAAAAAGTTTAGAAAAAAATTTCCGAATTTTGATTTAGCATACAAAACAGATGCTATAGATATTGAATATGATGTAATTATTGTTATTGATACAAATAATATAAACCAAATCTATAGTTTAGATAAATATAATATTTTTACATATAAAGGACCTATAATTTTTATTGATCATCATATTTGCTCAAACGATAAATTAAAAGAATCCCCTAATATAATAAACGATAAATATACATCATGCTCAGAAATAATACTTGATTTTTTTATTGAAAAAAATATAATTCCCCCAAAAGAGATTTGCTTTCTCTTGTTATCTGGTTTATTATCGGATTCAGGATTTTTTAAATTCGCCAATAATCTAACAATTCTGAGAGCTTCCAAATTATTGGAATATGGGACTGATTATAAGGAAGTAGTTTCACTTTTAATGAGAGAAGTGGATTTACCCGAAAAAATAGCTAAAATTAAAGGTGCACAACGGGTTAAAATGTTAAAAATTAATAATTGGTTAATTGGAATAACACATGTTGGGAGCTATGAAGCAGAAGTCGCAAATACACTATTAAATATCGGATTTGATGTGGCAATTGTTTTATCTGAAAAAAAGAAGCAATATCGTATTACAACAAGAGCTAATCAAAAAGTTTATGATTTAACAGGGCTTCATTTAGGTAAAATATTAGAGGGTTTATCTCAAAATTATGAAGTTAGCGGAGGAGGTCATTACGGTGCCGCTTCTATAAATGGAAAAGGTAAACATGAACAAATCTTAAACTTAATAATTGAAGAAATTAAAAAAATATTAATCTAATCCGAATTATTATCAATAAAATGATTTTAATTGATTTTCATAATTTTTACTTTCGCTATAAAAAAAATGAGGAATATGCATTAGCAAATATTAATCTTAAAATTAAAGATAATAAATTTATATTATTATGCGGTGAGACAGGTTCTGGAAAAACAACACTAATAAGATGTATGAACGGGTTAATTCCGCAATTTTATGCGGGATTTTATAAAGGTTCTGTAAATGTTTGCGGAAAAGACACCGTTGAAACTCCTATTGCTGATCTATCGACAGATGTAGGTATTGTATTTCAGAATCCTGAGAATCAATTAATTTCTATGAATGTCGAACATGAAATTGCTTTTGGTTTAGAAAATATCGGTATACCGAGAGAACAAATTGCGGAAAAAATAAAAGAAGTAGCTAAAATTACAAATATCTCTCATTTATTAGAAAAGGCCCCCTTTGAATTAAGTGGGGGCGAGCAACAAAGAGTGGCTATAGCGTCCATTTTAGCCTTAGAACCTAAAGTATTGGTATTAGACGAACCAACCGCCCAATTGGATCCTTATACTGCTCAAGAAATTATAAGACTAATCAAGGAAATACAACAAAAGAAAAAAATTACGGTAATTATAAGTGAGCATAGATTAGATCTCGTCATGTCTTATGCCGATGAGATTATATTAATTAAGGATGGTAAAATTCTTGAACACGATTCTAAAGAGAATGTTACATACGGAAATAATTTTAAAGAACTATACATAAATCACCCTTTTATATATAATGTATTTGAAAAATTGCGGAAAGAAGGGTTAGAATTTGATAAAATTCCTCTTACAATTAAAGAAGCAATAAATTTTATAAAAGATAATTATTAAAAATTGGTGTTAATAATAAAAATGGAAAATTATTCACAAATTTTAGTTTATGATATAAATTATACTTATGAAAACGGTACTAACGCTTTAAAGGGAATTGATTTTAAAATTTCTAAAGGAGAACTTGTTGGAATAATGGGTAAAAATGCTGCTGGAAAAACAACTTTAATCCGAACACTTAATGGCTTGTTAAAACCTCAAGGAGGTATTATTTATATAGGCAAAGAAAATACAAAAAATAAAACAATTGCAACTCTTTCTAAAAAAATAGGAATTGTATTTCAAAATCCGGCACACCAGTTATTTTCTAATACCGTCGAAGAAGAATTGAGATTTTCATTAAAGAATTTAAACCTTACAAATGAGGAAATCCAAAATAAAATAGAGTTAATATTAAAACAATTTAACCTCGAAAAATATCGAAATCGATCTCCATTGAATCTTTCAGGAGGCGAAATGAAAAAATTAGCAATTGCTTCAATAATATGCAGAGATCCTGAGATATTAATTTTTGATGAGCCCACCTTAGGACAAGATAAAAAAGAAATTGAATTTTTTATTAATTTACTTAAAAATGAACAAGAAAAAGGAAAAACTATCATTATTATTACGCATAATATTGAATTTGCATTAAAATATATTCCAAGGACAATTCTAATGGCTGATGGAAAAATATTAGCAGATGGACCAACAAAAAAAATTCTGGATAATAAATTACTCATTAAAAGAGCGTCTCTTGTCCGCCCGCAAATATTTAAATTTAAATCGGAATTAAAAAAATTAGGTATAGATTGTCCCGATTATATTTATAACGAGAAAGAATTGGCAAATTTTTTAAAAAAAATTTTAATAAAAAAAGAAAAAGTAAAAATATCTGAGTAATATGTCATTAGAGTTTTTAAATTCATTTAAGTTCATAAAAAAAGATACTCTTATTCATAGATTTGATCCTAGAGCTAAATTAATATTCTCTATAATTTATACGACTATTGCAATTATGTTTACCGAAATAATTCCATTATTCTTAATTTTCATTTCTTTAATTCCTTTTATTATAATGGGGAAAATGGTGAAACAGTGGTTAAAGAGTATTCGCGGTTTATCATTTATTTTTCTTTTAATTATCATTTTAAATACATATTTTCTATCACTTTCTTTTGCAATTTCCATGATTTTAAGAATTATTATAATGATTACTTCATTCTCAATATTTTTTTTAACAGTACATCCAAATGATTTAGCTTTATCATTAATATCAATGAGAGTACCTTATGATATTGCATTTTCCTTTTCATTAGCCTTTAGATTCGTTCCTACTATAGCAATAGAAGCTCAAAATATTATTGATGCTCAACAAAGTAGGGGGTATGAGATTCAGCAGAAGGGTATAATTAATCAGGTTAAAAATCTTTTTCCGTTGTTAATTCCTTTAATTGTATGCTCAATTAGAAGAGCCTTTAATGTTGCTGAAGCTCTTGAATCCAGAGCTTTCGGAAGTCAAAAAGAGAGAACTTTTTACTATACTATTAAATATACTTTAAAAGATTGGATTTTCACAATTTATATTTTATTTGTGTTTTCAATATTTTTATTTATCCGATTAAATTTTGAAATATTACCGGAAATTTTCAAATTTACATTACCCGTGTAATTATTATGATGATTAGAAATTTTAAGATAAATGAATTGGACTTAAATTATAATGTAGGTATAAACCGGATTACAATTGATTTTGAAAATTTAATGAGAAATAAGAATATAAATAAAAAAGAGTCATTATTAGATTATTTATTAGAATTAATTAATCGGATTCAAGAAGAATATAAAGATATTTCGGTTCAATTCTTCGATGATTCATTGGTTCTAAATGAAAAACACCTATTTTCTGCTTGTTATTATGCTGTAAAGTCCTTTAAATTAAATTTTAATATTTCAAAAAGCAAAAATATTGAAATTTTACTTTATTTATCAGGTAAAAGGCAAATAAAAAACAGTATTGAAGCCTTTGGGCTTAAACTAAACAATTTCGAAAAAGGCTCTTTAAATTATTGTATAATCTCTTTTGAAAATAATTTATATGAAATAAATGAGAAAATCATAAAAGAATTAAATGCAAAACCTATAGATTTCTCGCTGAATCATCCCTCTGTGGAAAAAATCGAAAACATTATAAAATTTTTTGACTTTTCCGAAGATCAAATTAATTCAATTTTAAGATCATATGGACAAAAAAATTACATAGAATTACTTGAAAATAATGAGTTTGAATATATTATTGATACGTTATATGATTTAATTTGTGAAAAAATGGCGCTTTTAAGCCTTGAAAAGCTTAAAGCTGATTAGATTCATATCTACTACTTTCTATGCTTAATATTTCTCCCTGTTTTAAAAACGAAATACCGCAGATATTTCCGAGTATCTCAAAACGGATAATTTTATCGGGATTTGTTAAATCTACTTTATTATCGAGATTTTCCGCAATAATTTCTATGAATTCATCTCTGTTAATATCTTCTGAATTTCTCCTCTGTAATTCTATTTTGAAAGATTCATCCGCTTTAATAAATTTAGGAGCATGCTCTTTAACAATATTATTTATTATTTCTAAATTTGTTTCGCAAACAAAGTCTATTGGAATTATTTTTAAAATAAATTGAAAAAATTTTTGATCCTTTTTGATTATTTCTTTCACATGTTCTATAAAACCTCTTGGGTTTAAACTTGTTAACGCAGCAAATAGTCCAATATAGTCTAAATTAAGAATTATTGGATAATCATCTCCTGTAATTAAAAAAGTAAACCATAACTCTGCCATTGCATTCCTTTCATTATATCTCGAGGTCGACACTAATAAATTAAAGTTTTTCATTCAATTCCTCCTTTATATTCTTTTAAATAATTTAAAATCTCTTCCTTTGAAATTTTACCTTCCCTTAAAAATCTTAATTCTTTACCTGTACAATCTACAATTGTCGTAGGTATTTTTGATTTACTTTCTCCGCCATCAATTATTAAATCAATTAAACCGAAAAAATTTTTTGATATTTCTTCTGCATCTGTAGCCGGAGGTTCTCCCGAAAAATTGGCAGATGTTCCAATAATCCCCCCAAAAGAGCCTCTCTTCTTCAAATACCCTAATATAGTTAAAATAATTTTATTTTCAGGGACTCTCAAACCGATAGTTTGCTGATTGGCTGTTAATTCAGGAGGAAATTTATTTTCAGGTTTTTGCTTTAAAATTAATGTCAGTTGACCAGGCCAGTATTTTTTTGCTAATATTTCGGCTTCTTTATTAAACTCTGCAATTTTTTTAGCTTCCTCTAAGTCTGCTACTAATAATAAGAATCCTTTATCTCTATCTCTATACTTAATTTCATATATTCGATTAATCAAATTTTTATCAAATGGATTACCTCCAATCCCATAAACAGAATTAGTAGGAAATGCGATTAATTTCCCTTCTAATATTTTATCAACGGTAAATTCAAAATATATTTCCAAATCTTCAATTTTTTTATTACTTAATTTAATTAATAATCCCATACCCATCGCTTCTAGTTAATTCTAAAGAATTTGAAAGATTAAAATACAAAATATAAACTTTAAAAAGTTCAAAATCAATTAAATATCAATAATTATAAAATATAAAATGATTTAATTTTAATAAAACTCTAAAAATTGGATTTAATATGTCGCTGGAATTTGAGGAAATTGAGGAACCTTTAAGCAGATTAGGATCTCTTATTTATTTAATTTCTTCCGTAATAATCACAATTTTAGGAGCAATTGGACTGCCTATTATTAATAATATTAAAACTTACGGAACTACTGATTTAGCCATTGGATATACATTACTCTTTATATTTTTGCTTGGAATTGTTTTATCATTATTAGGATTTTTAAGCTTTGCCAGACCATGGTTAAAGTTTAAAATAAATGTTTTTGGAGGTGCAGTATTAGCATTAGCTCTTTATATCATAATATTAATGTCTATCCCTACAGAGAAAATGAATGCTGATATTATTCTTTCGTTCAATGTATTTGTCTGGATTGGAATTGGCGGCTTATTAGCAATATTTATTGCAAAGCGACCTAATTTAGGGAAAGAAAGTAATAAACATATTTATCAAGCTTATGGCGCAGTTATGGAGTTTATCCTTGCTATATTTCTGCTTATTTTAGGAATATATATTTTAACATTTGATATTTCTTCATTTGCCGGAAATGGTACTTTTCCTGGAGGATTTGAAACTACCTACATCAAACCATCTGAATCTATTCAGGTTACCTATAATGCTATCAGAACATCAGGGGTATGGCTAATAATTGCGGCAATTATAATCATGATTGCTTCTGTAGTTAGAAATATTATTTCTCTAAGAATTGCTGGTGGTGTAATAATCGTTGGGATAATTATTGCATTGATTGGGATTAATTCATTTTTCTTATCATGGCAATCATTAGATCAATTATTTAAGGAAAAATATCCGGACGAATATGCTGCCCAATTAGCATTGAAGACTCCTACGGTTGTTAATTTTGGGATAGTTTTGGTATTGCTATTATTTATTGGATTAACAATGATCTTTTACGCTTCATTTCAAGCTGAACCTTTAGAAAAATGGAGAACTCAAAGAAATCATAAATTAGCAGCTGCAGAAGTGGCAATTAGAGATCAAAAATTACAAAAAGCAATAGTTTATTTAACGGAAGCCAGTAAATTATCTTCAAAATTAGGAGAAGAAGATAGAGCCGTAGAATTATTAACCAGAATAAATAGTATCAAAGAAAAAGCAATAAAATTACGAAAAGCTGAGGCTGCAGAGAAAAAGAAAAGGGAATTAGAGAAGGCAAAGAAAAAGGCAGAAGCAAGAACTCCAAAAGCAGCAAAAGAAAAAGCAACTACAGAGGAAGGAAAGAAAGAATAACTTTCATTGATTTTTTTAAATATATTTATTTTTAAAAAAAAGAATTTTTGAAATTATTTCAATTTATAATTGAAAAAATAATTATTTTAATTCCTCAGTACATTTTAATTCTATAGCTAACCTCTCCCATTTAGTATTAAGTCGCTCTTGTAATTCAATTAAATCCTTCTCAGAAATTCCTGCAAATCTTTTCTGCTTAGAAAGATAGTCTATCAATGGTTTTCTTTTAGAAGGATCTAATAATGGTTTGCTTGGTTTAGATAAAGTCTTAACTCCATTTTCTACTTCATATAATATCCAAAAACCCGTGCTAACTGCTAATCGTGCAATTTCTATAGAACCTTCGGATGGAAAACCCCATCCTGGAGGACAAGGTGCCAAAATATGAATATATCTGCACCCCTCTATATTTTTAGCTTTTTTAAACTTTTCATATAAATCTAATGGATGACTAATAGACGCTGTTGCTACATAAGGGATATCATGAGCCTCCATTATTCGAGGAACATCCTTTTTATATTCTTCTTTACCAAATGGTGTTGTAGTTGTAATTGCTCCATGAGGGGTAGAACTCGATCTTTGAATGCCCGTATTCATATAAGCTTCGTTATCATAGCATACATAAATTATATCCGAGTTCCTTTCTGCAGCACCGCTGAGTCCTTGTATCCCAATGTCCGTTGTACCTCCATCTCCTGCAAATACTAAAGTCGTCATCTTTTCCCATCCTTTATTAGGGAATCTGTATGCTTTTGCTTTAAAAGCGGCTGAAAAGCCCGTTGCAGCTGCAGCACCTGCAGCAAAAGCCATATTTGTAAAGGGAAAATTTGGTGCTGTTTTTGGCCATAGACCTATAACTACATTAAGACATGAAGCAGGGGTAACTAAAGCGGTATTTTTTCCCAAAGCTTTCATAGCCCATCTTAATGCAATTTCTAAGCCGCATCCAGCACAACAGGCATTTCCAGGTAAAAACCATTCTTCTTGAGCAATAGGATCTTCCATAACTTTTTTTAATGATACCATATTATTTCACCTCCAATAATCCATCCCAAATAGTTCCATGGATTAATTTTTTCTTAGGTAATTCACCTTTTTCTTTATATTCCACTAACATTTTTAATTGTTCAATCTGTTGCTTTAAAGATACTTCGCGTCCCCCTAAACCATTTATTATAGATACAATTTTTGCAGTATCACCAATATCATGAAGAGCAGTTTTAACTTCACAACTTAATGGCCCTCCCGTTGATGAACCAAAAGCAGTAGCCCTATCAATTACTCCTAAAACATCAACCTTTTTAGCAATATCGATAATATCTTCGGTAGGAAATGGTCTGAAATGCCTTAATTTTACCATTCCTACCTTATAACCTTCATTTCGCATTGAATCGATTGCATCTTCCATCTGTAAAGCAAGATCCCCATAAATTACTACGCCTACCTCCGCATCATCCATTTTATATTTTTGTAATAAACCGTTTCCATAATCTCTTCCAAATACCTTTTTAAATTCTTCTGCTGCTCTTTTAATTTTTTCTTTTGCCCGTATCATTGCATCATGAATTTTTAAGCGAAACTCATAATAAAACCCCGAAGGCATAATCAAATTCCCAAACATCATCGGTCTATTAGGATCTATGAAAATATGAGGCCACCCTTTCTCATCAGGTAAAGGCGGTAAATATGAATCTACTTTTTCTTGATCTTCTATAATTACGGGTTTTGATGTATGAGATAAAATAAATCCGCCATATGCCACAAACTTTGGTAATAAAATATCATGATCTTCTGCTACTTTATAGGACATTAATATTTCATCATAGATTTCTTGGTGTGAAGCGCAAAAACTGATCATCCAGCCTACATCTCTCTGGCTAAGAACATCTGTAAAATCTGCCCAAATATTCCAAGGCGGGGCGGGTCCTCTTGAAGCTATTGCTACAACAATAGGCAATCGAGCTCCCGCAGCCCAATGAAGCATTTCATGCATGTAAAAAATACCTTGCCCTGATGTTGCTGTAAATGTTCTAACACCTGCTTTACTCGCTCCAATAACACAAGCCATTACCGAATGTTCCGATTCCACTCTGATATATTGAGTTCCTGGCATCAAACCTCCATCTACAAATTCAGATAATTTTTCTACCACTGTGGTTTGCGGTGTAATCGGATATGCACTTATAACTTGTACACGGGCTGATTTTGCTGCGTAAGCTGCTGCTTCATTCCCTTTTATGATTTTAATTTCTCTATTTTGTGTTATGTCTTTAATTTCTGGTTTAATCATCTTTTATATCACTCTCCCTTATCATTTCAATATTATTTGTGGGACATTCTTTTGCACATATACCGCAACCTTTACAATATATATAATCAATTTCGAATGAACCATCTTCTTTTCGCTTAATTACCCCTTCAGGGCAATACATCCAGCATATCCCACATTTATTACAACCTTCTTTAATTATTGGTCGGAATGTACGCCAATCTCCCGTCGTTCCGATGGCTCCATCAATCGGTAATGAGATTGGGATTGGAGGAAGTTCCTCCCAACAGCAATATTCTTGGACTTTTGGTCTTTCTTCAATAGATTTATTTATTTTTTTCCATTTTTCGGTATCAGGCATTTTTTCTAAACCTCCTTTACGGATTCATATGCATCTTTAGCTACAGCCATATTCTTTTCCAATTTTTTCTCTCCAAATTCTTTCTTCAATACATTTTCCATCGTTTTTAAATCATAAAAACCGGTAACCTTTCCAAAAGCGCCGAGCATAGGAATATTTAAAATAGGCCCACTTGAATGCATAAATTCATGTTTAATACATATGCCGGTAGCATCTACTATATATATCTTTATATTTTTAGGTAAATTTGAAGTATCTATTGGTCTGGGACTATTTACGATTAATGTAACTCCCTCTTTAATCGTCTCTCTAATTCTGGGAATACTTAAGAGAGAAGTATCAAATATTAACATATAATCAGGTTCTTTAACGCTATCATAAGTTTTTATCGGTCGATCTTTAGAAATTTTAGTAAATGCCATAATGGGAGCACCCCTCCTTTCAGCTCCGATTATTGGGATCGCAATTGCATCTTTAAAGCCAGTTTCATAAGCCATCTCTGCTAATAATTGACTCGCTGTAACTGCTGTCTGGCCACCCCGACCATGCATCGTTATTTCTACTATTTTTTCTGATTCGGTCATTTTTTCCATCCTTTTTTCTATATTTTTCTATAATAATATATGTATCATTTGCAACCAATCAAAACAGAGAAAATATTTTGTTGGTTGCAAAATTATAAAATTACTACTACTACTCGTATAATAACGAGTAAAATCACTATAAATAACAATAATAATATAAAGTTTGCTTCCGATGTTTTTGATCTTTTCAATATTTTAATCAATGTATTCCAACTTTATATTATTATACAAAAGATAAATAAAGATTATGTTAAATACTGAAAAAACTGATAAAATAAAAAACTTTCGCATTAAGTTTATAATTATTTATTCAATTATTCTTTTCAAATATTAAATTTCTAAAAAAGAAAGGATTACGATCAATTTACGAAAATATGTCGAATGATAACAATAATTATAAAGATGAACTCTTTTTATCATGTCCAAACTGTCAAAAAGGTAGATTAACCATACATAAGACTATTTATGAAGTGAAAGATGGAGATAAATTGTTAATTATTAAATTGGAATGCGATAAATGTAATTATGTAAAAAATGATGTTATACCTGCTGAAACATCAATAAAACCGGGTATTTCAATCCTTAAAGTTGATAATGAAAATGATTTAAAATCAAAAATTTTCCGTTCAAGTTCCGCAAAATTAGAAATTCCCGAATTAGAATTAGTTGTTGAGCCTGGACCTTATGCTGGTTTTTTTTTTACAAATGTTGAGGGCGTATTGGACAGATTCTTACGTGCTTCCAAGATAATATATAATGATGTAAAAAATGATATTACTCAATATCAAGAAATTGAACAAGCCATAAAAGATATTCAGAAAGCTATGGAAGGTAAACTAAAATTCACCATAAAAATAACGGATCCTTATGGAGGTAGCTATATCGTTCCGATTGATAAATCAAAATACACCTTTATACCTCTAAATGACTCGAAAAAAGAAAATAACGAAAAATAAAATTAAAAATTAAAAAATTTTAAAACGCAAAGTTATTTTAATTAATAATTAAGAATTAATTCAAAAATAAATGAAATTGCAAAATGACTGTTAAAAGGGTTGGTATCTTAACGGGAGGTGGCGATTGTCCGGGATTAAATAGCGTTATTTATGGAATTATGTTGAAAGCGTTCGAAGCAGGAATAGAATGCGTTGGAATTTTACGCGGTTGGAAGGGTTTTTTAAATAATGAAACCATCCCCTTAGATATAGCAGAACATGATGATCTTCATACTATTGGCGGAACAATATTATATACAAGTCGGACAAATCCCTTTAAGGATGTTAATAAAGCAAAAACCGACGAGGAAAAGGAACAATTAAGGAAAAAGATTGCAGAAGAATTAGCCGCTAAATTTGATGAATTGGGGATTGATGCTCTCATTGTAATTGGCGGTGATGACACAAATGGAGTAGCAGATGCTATGTATAAATATGCTAAAGCAAAAGTAATCGGTTGTCCAAAAACTATCGATAATGATTTGGCAGGGACAGAATATACATTCGGATTTTGGAGCGGAGTTCAATTAGCATCAAATGCAATGGATAATTTAACAACAACCGCACGTTCTCATCAAAGAGTTTTCGTTGTGGAGATTATGGGTAGAGATGCCGGATTTCTTACAATGTATAGCGGAATATCTTCTGGAGCGGATATAATATTAATACCCGAAACTCCTTTTGATTTAGAGAAGGATGTTATTGAGGTCCTTAAACACAGAGTTAGAGCAGGCTATAAATATCATATAATTGCCTGCTCTGAAGGTGCTTATCCCAATAAAGAATCTTTAAAACGTGATTTTAAAACAATAACACAGGAGACTATTGATAAATTACCTAAAGATCCATTCGGAAATCCTATTTTACCCGCATTAAATATGTCCCAGATATTAGTTAAAGAATTAGGTTTAAGAGATGACTTAAAAGAAGAATTTGCTAAATATAACCTCGATTTCGAATGTAGAAGTGTGGTTCTTGGTCATACGATGAGAGCAGGAACGCCAAATGCTTTTGATAGGATTCTGGGATTAAGATACGGCTTAGCCGCAATGAAATTGGTATTAAATGAGGATTTCGGAAAAATGGTTGCCTTACAAGGTGATAAAATCGTTGCTATTCCGCTTGCTGAGGGAGCCAGAAAAAAATATATCGGAGAAGAGAGTGATCTAATCGAAATAAGAGATTTAATGGTTAAAGTTAGATATTTATCAAAACAATAAAACTAAATATTTTTTTTAAAAAATAAAGAAAAATTTAACCATAGTGTTTTTCTTCTTCTGCTTCACTATCTAAAGCATCTTGTTCTACATCTCGACCTAACCATTTTTCACTTAAAATCTCTTTATAATATTCATGTTGTATTATTAAATTCATGATTTCTGTAGTGCCTGTCCAAATTTCTCCTATTCGCATATCTCTCAAAAGGCGTTCTAATGGATAAACAGTTGTATAACCAATCCCTCCTAATATTTGAATACTATTATTTATTATTTTCCAAGCTGCTTTAGTAGAGAATCTCTTTGATTCCGATACTAACCTGCGCTGTAATGAAGGAGGAGCTCCCGCATCAATTGTTCTGGCAGTATTTAATACAATTGCCCTAGCCGCATCTAATAAAGTAATACTATCGGCAACTTTAAAATTAACCGCTTGAAAATTTTTAATTATTTGACCAAAAGCCTTTCGTTTCGAGCTATATTTTGCAGCGATTCTAAGAGCTTCTCTAGCGGCTCCTAAGCCTCCTGCAGCGGTGGTTAATCTTTCAGGAATCATCATCTGATAAAATATTTTTCCTCCGGCACCCTCTTCTAAAATTAAATTTTCAGCTGGAACCTCTACATTTTCAAATTTAAGTCTTCCTGCTCCTCCTCCTCTGGTGCCGAGTAGATTGTATAAATACTCTGTGGAAACACCTTTACTTCTGTCCACGATAAATAAACTTAAACGTTGATGAGGATCCGCTTTAGGATCTAAATTGGTTTTTGCATAAACTAAAAAGAAATCCGCACCTTCGGCGCCTACGACAAATCTTTTCTCTCCGTTTAAGATATAAAAATCACCTTCCTTAACAGCGGTGCAAGTTGCTCCAAAGAAATCTGATCCGCCTCTTGGTTCGGTTAATGCCTCAGCAACGTATTTCTTTCCTTCACACATGGGTTTTAAATATTTTAATTTCTGCTCTTCAGTTCCAAACATATTAAGTGCTTCTCCGCAGATAATAGGTAATGAATACAAACAAGGTAAAGAGCTTCCAAGTATTCCTACTTCCTCTAAGCCTAATACTTCACATTCCCAATTTAAACCCCTACCCCCATATTCTTTAGGGAATCTAATTCCAATTAAGTTATGCTCTCCTAATTTTTTTAAAAACTCAATAGGATATTGAATTTCATTTCTATCCATTTGCTTTATCAAAGAATGAGGTACTTCGTCTCTTACAAATGCTCTAACTTCGTCCCTTATTTTTTTAGCATCTTCACTTATTATATAATCGAACATTTTTACTTGCCTTTATATTTTTTATTAGGTAATATAGATAATCATCAAGAATATTATAAATCTATCCTATCAATTATTTTTTTAGAAGATTAACTTTAATCTTCAATTTCAAAAATAATTTTTAGATGTTCATATTTAGAATTTAAATAAGATAATATTTGATGGGCAAATTCTCTGAGATTTTCCGCTTGTTTTGGTTTTAAATCTGTTTGCTCCATTAGAAATTCATGTAACATCTTCCTTGTGGCATCCGGACCATTTTCTTTGAAATATTTCATCCAATGAATTGAATTATAGCAGAATATTTCTATTTGGTCATTTGGATAAAGTTTTTTATCAAAGACAAGGTGATGATGTATTTTTACAGCAGCCCCTACACGCTCTAAATAGTCGGCAATTGTTAATGCATAACGGCTTATACTAATTAAATTTGAGGTGGTTCTTGTATTTCTACTATTAGCGGCTTCTTCTACCGCTTTCAAAGCTCTGGCCCATTCTTTAGGATTAATTTGATCTTTATTTAAAGCGATATTTATAATATCACTTATATCTACATCATGACCTCTCTTTAATTTTTTACTAAATATCTCTTTTAATCCTGAGCCTTCAAGATAACTACCGGCACCAAAATCTAATAATTGATTGAGATTATTTGCAGCATACAATGTTAATTCTTTACGCTCTCCGGTATATGGATTACGCCAAGATACTGTTTTTTCCCATTCTCCAGTTTTTTGATTACGTTTCCATCCTAATTCCTTTAAAACATAATCTAATAAGTGTACGTGAAAACACCAAAAATCAATATCATCTGTAAAACGCTTTCTACGCCAATCTCTCGTTGTATATTTTTCCAAATATATTTTCATAGTCCCCCGCACAAGCGCTTTTTTACCGTTTTTTAATGCTTGACGGGCATCTTCATAATATATATGGGTTGGATCTTTAGAAATCTCAACAATCCTGTTTAATATTAACCTTGTTTCTCTTGCAACAATATCACATGGAATACTGCCATCAGAAGGATACATCCTTGACCCTCCATGTAAAAGTCTGTCGAAAAGTTCAAAATCATCATCTGGAATTGTATACCAAGGATTTTTAAACATTATTTTGCTAAAAACATAATGGATGTATCCATTTTTGTCTTTATAGGTTTTTTCAGGTATAGGAACAACTTTTCTAAGTTTATCACCTTTCTCTACAACGTCAGCTTTCGTATCCCAAACGTAATCCATTTAATCGCCTAATTTAAATGAATGAAATTATATTCTTAAAAATCTAAATTGAAAATTATAAATAAATC
>CAZVTX010000043.1:14068-16066 GCA_964629395.1 uncultured archaeon | reverse complement strand
TTATTTTCAAATTATTTAATCGTTTAATTAAGCAAATTTTAAGTTGAAAAATAATGCTTTTATTCTACAATAAAACTCTTTCTTTTAATTTAAAGGTTTAATTGAAATACAATTATAAGCGATTTGTTTTGCATATTATTATAGTTCGAGAATTCAAAAAGATTAAACATTCTAAATCATAATTTTAAATATTATTCTAAAAAATAGCGTATTTTCAGATGATTAATTTGGAAAAGGAAAATTCAGAAAAAAAAATCTTTTTCGGTGGTAATATAATTACAATGAACGATGATCAACCGATTGTTGATGCGGTAGGAATAATTGGTGAAAAAATTGTTGCAGTTGGCACATTGCCAGAAGTAAAAAATAAAATTGGTTCAGGTGCGTTATTAATAAATTTAAAAGGAAAGACTCTTTTACCGGGATTTATAGATTCTCATATCCATCCGATCCTTCTTATTTTCTTCTCATTTAATATAGATTTAAAAAATGTGAAAAGTATTAAGGAGCTTCAAGAAGTCCTTAGAAATGCGGTAAAAGATAGATCTACGACTGAATTGATTTTAGGCTTAAGTTTAAATGAAGAAAATTTTGAAGATCCAAAAGAGAGGGTTTTACCAACTAAACTTGATTTGGATAAAATATGTCCGGAGCATCCAATTTTTTTAATGAGATATGATGGACATATAGGTGTTGCTAATTCCAAAGCATTAGAATTTGCAGGAATAACGGATGATACAGTAGCTCCTGAAGGAGGAGAAATCAGAAAGGATGAAAATGGTCGGCTAAATGGGCAATTATCCGAAGCTGCGATGAGTCTTATCTTGAATAAAATTTCTTTTCCTTCAGTTGAGAAATTAAAAGAATATGCAAAAAAGGCTTTTAACTTATTAGCATCGAAAGGAATAACAAGTGTTCATGGTATAGTCCAAGCGGAAGCGGGTGGAGAAATTGGAGATGTTGGTGCAATAGAATTTGCTGTATTAAAATCTATATTAGATATTATCCCTCAAAATTGGTATAGTTTAGTTTATGTTAATAATCCTAAAAAATTAAAGCGATTGAAAAAGCCACCTTTTGATAATAATATTCCTGAAAGCAAATTCAAATTACGATGCTTAAAACTTTTTGCTGATGGAACTTATGGTGCTGCTACGGCATTAATGTACGAACCTTTTGCTGATCAACCGGATAAAAGCGGTTTTTTAGTAGTATCCGAAGAGGAACTATATGAGAAAATGAAAATAGCCCATCAATTAGGTTTTCAAATAGGGATTCATACAATTGGAGATAAAGCAAATAGGATCGTTGTAAATCTCTACAAGAAATTACTTAAAGAATTTCCTAAGCAAGACCACCGTCATCGAATAGAACATGCCTCAACGCTTACACCTGATATCATTAAAGATATGGCAAAATTAGGCTTAATTGCTTCTTGCCAGCCACCATTTATAAATTCGGAATATACCTGGCTTGAAAAAAGACTCGGAAAAGAGAGGTGTAAGTTTGCATATCCGATAAAATCTTTAATCAATGAGGGTGTTATTGTTGCTTCGGGTTCTGATTGTCCCGTGGAGGATCCTGATGTTATTAAAGGATTACATGCATTAGTCACCAGGAATGGTTTTATTCCCGAAGAACAAATATCGATAATGGACGCATTGAAGACCTACACAATTAATGGAGCATACGCCGCATTCGAAGAAAATATAAAAGGTAGCATTGAAGTCGGAAAACTCGCTGATTTTGTCATATTAGATAGGAATCCTTTAGAAATTCCTCCTGAAGAAATTAAAAATATAAAAGTTTTGGAGACTATAGTGAGAGGAAAAACAATTTTTAAATTAAATTAATTTTCAATTATGCTCTGATTAAGTTTTTTAAGCTCAGATTCATCCATTTTAATGATTTCACGGTCATATGTTAAAAGCCCATTTACTTCTCCCTCTACATCAGTCAATTGCGTATATATAGCTGCTGAAAGACCTTGTTCTTTCA
>CAZVTX010000043.1:11046-13968 GCA_964629395.1 uncultured archaeon | reverse complement strand
TCAGCTTCTTTTCTTTTATGGTCGTAAGCTTTCTTCCTTTTTAGAAATCCTAGCATCATTTTAAAAAATCCCATACTACCGCCATTAGGCATATCCTGCCAAACAATTAAACCCAATTTATCACAATAATAATACCATCTGGCGAGTTCCACTTTCACATGTTTTCTAACGGTATTAAATCCGAGCTTTTTAATTATCTCTACATCATATCGTAAAGCTTCATCTGTTGGAGGTGTATAGAGTCCATCAGGCCAATAACCTTGGTCTAAAACGCCATATTGAAAAATAGGTTCATTATTTAGTAAAATTTGTCTAACACCATTTTTTTCTTTTCCTAAACTAATTTTTCTCATTCCGAAGTAGCTTTTAATAGAATCTAAGATTTCTCCTTCCCTAATTATATCAATTTTAAGATCATACAGGTGAGGATTTTCGGGATTCCATAATTTTACATTTTCAATATTAATATTTATTTCTTTAAGGGGTTGTGATGTTATTTCTAAGAGTTGGTTATTTCTATCAAAGACATGAATTAAAATTTTATCGCTTCTTTTAACATTTTCAATTTCTAAATTTAATTTTAAAACGGAATTATCAATATCGGGAATCATTTTTATTTTAGAAATATAAGTTTTATTAACTGCCTCTAGCCAAACAGTTTGCCAAATACCTGATACTGAAGTATATTTTATTCCATAAGGTCTTAAGGTCTGTTTACCTCTCGCAATACCCTTTTTATCCGTAGGATCACTAACTTTTACAATTAATTCATTACTCTTTTCAAATGTTATATAATCTGTTATATTAAAACTAAAAGGAGTATAACCACCTTTATGATTTCCTATGATTTTTCCGTTTAATTGGATTTCTGCTTCCCAATCAACGGCTCCAAAATGGATTAATATATTTTTATTTTTCCATGAAAGAGGGATATCAAATTCTTTATGATACCATAAAATTTGGTTAGGTTTAAGCTTTCGTTTAATTCCTGATAATATTGATTCTATTGGAAAAGGTACGAGAATTTTACCATCATAGGAATCTATTCTCCTAATTTTTTTAGATGAAATTAAATAATCCCAAAATCCATTTAAATTAATCCAATCTTCTCGCATTAATTGCGGTCGTGGAAATTCTGGAAGAGGCTGCTCAGGATTAACTTTTTTAGCCCAACGCGTTAATAAATGATCTTCATTCGAAAGTATTAATTCTCCATACTCTTCAATCATTAAAACCACGAAAATTATTGAAATAATATATAAGCCATTGTATAGGTTTGTAATTATTTAAATTCTCTTAAATTTAAAATTATTTTGAATATTATTACTCTTTTTAACAAATTCTATTCATAAAAAAATATGGGGAAAATTATTCCTTAATCCTTTATAAAGCAAATTAATACTAATTAATTAAAGCATATTTGAGGTGTTTTTATAATGAAAATAAGTAAAAATTTGTTAATAGGAATGATTTTTGTATCTATATTGATATCATCGATGAATATCCAACTTGTAGCCGCAAAAGATATGGCAGATCCGGATAGAGATATTTCAATTGATGATGATTCTATAAAAGAGCATATTCAAGCTCATGAGAGGGTAAGGTTTCAATTTAGAAAAAGGACTTCTATAACAATTCAAGGTAATACAAATATAAGCGTTGATATTCAATGTGATGCTAATAATATAGGAGATAAAGATTTTCAAATTGAGATCAATTCTTCAAAAGATCTCGAATTGAAAATGTTATGCAATGAAGAAGAAAAGGAGCTCGGTTTATTAAAAGGAAATACTTATCAGGTAAGAAATAGAAATCGTTATAGATATCAAGAAGGATTTTGCGTTAACCTTGAGTGCAACGGAACTTGTGATGCTAAACTAATGCTTGAGGCAACGGAGGAAAATCAAAATGGTGTTTGGGCTTATTATGATGAAGATAAAGAAGAATGGGTGACTGTGGATACCGAAATTGAAGACGGATACCTGGTTGCCGAGACAAACCACTTTTCTACATGGACTGTTCTTGTTCCTGAAGTTGATTACACGATCTACCTAATCATTGGCGGAATTTCAGCTGCAGCAATTATTGGAATCGTTATAATTTTAAGAAAAAGGAATAAATAATTCCTTATTTTTTTAGAATTTATTTAAATTATACCTAAAATTTTTTTTATATTATCATGAGAAAACCTAAAGATATTGGTAGGCGATTTTTATGTATTTTGACGCTTACTTTAATTTTTTTCCAGTTAAATTATTTTTATCTATATATTGTTTATGGATCTTCTCATAATGTTCCCGGATTTTCATTTAAAGGAAAAATTTATCCGAATGAGACTGCATCTTATCAATTTTCTAACAATATAAAATTAGACATTTCCACGAATGTATTAATATCTATTAATATCGAATTTGATAAATCCATTAAGGATCGACATAGTTCTATAAATATTGAAAATAATAAGCCGGTTTCCTTAGAGATACTCTCATATAAGTCTATGTCAGAATATGGATATAAAAAGGAACCAAAAACTCCATCAATGGATAATACAAAATGGAAATATGATTATGATTTCATTTTACGTTTTAAAACAAATACTTCAATTCAAAAAATTACCGTAAGGTTTGAAGAAAGTGAAAAATATGGTTTAGATCCGAATAAAGATTATTCAATTGCCTATTATAACGAGGATATAGATTCATGGGAAATAATTGATACTGAACAAGTTTCTATTGATAATACAGCATATTTAGAAGCATCCGTTTCGGATACAGAAGCAGAAAAGGAATATTACTTTACAATTCTAGAACAAGAACTTGATTATACATGGATTTGGATAATTGTTATTATTGCAGTTAGTATTTTAGCACTCGTTATTGCAATCTCTAAGGCTGATTTTCTTGATTATTTGAAGAAAAGATA
>CAZVTX010000043.1:0-10946 GCA_964629395.1 uncultured archaeon | reverse complement strand
CACTCGTTATTGCAATCTCTAAGGCTGATTTTCTTGATTATTTGAAGAAAAGATATATTCACATTGATAAAGGAGCTCATAGACTTACTATGGACGAAGTTTTAGAAAATGAAAATCGCAATAAAATTATTGAACTAATTCTTAAAGAACCGGGCATTCATTTTAACGAATTGTTGAGAAAAACGGGCCTGGCTGCAGGAAATCTTGTTTGGCATCTTGATATTTTAGAAACCTATAAAATCATCGGTAAAAAAAGAATAGGTAATTATATCGCATATTTCCCCTATTATCCGAAAAATCCCATATCCAATCTTGATCTTAAATTGAGCAAGAGTAAATTGACTTTAGAGATACTTGAAATGATTGAATCTGAACCGGGAATCTGGAATAGCTTAATAACTAAGCGAAAAAAAGTCGATCATAAAACTATCCAATATCATATAAAGAAATTGATAGATCTCGGACTTATTATCGTAAAAAAAGAGGGGAGAAAGAAAAAATTGTATCCAAATTTAGATTCAGATTATTTTAAAAAAAATAATAAAGAATAAACGAAATTCCATTTTTTATTTTAAAAAAACATAAATATTTTCAAAAATAAATAGATTCCAATTCCTATAGCATATACGGGAATTATTATTTTCCAAATTTTATTTGGTATAATTCTTATTAAATAAGGCGTGATCAATGCCCCTATAAACGCTCCGGTAAATAAAGAAGGTAGGAGAACTAAATCGATTTCTACACCTCTAAAATCTATATAAAAAAAAGTGAATACTCCCACAACAGAGACAATTGCTTCGGAAAGCGAGACTATTGCCGAAGCACTTTTTTCATAAATTCCCGAATTAATTTGCCCTAAAGTTATAACTGGACCATAACCTCCACCGCCAACACCTTTATTAAACCCTGCTATAGCGGCAAAAATCATCAACATTTTAGGTTTTGGAGTGGTAACTTTTTTTCGATTTAATTGATTTTTAAGGAGAGCAAAAAACCCCATACCTAAAACTAAAACCGCCACATAAATCTTAATAAAAATTAAGGGCAATTCAAATGCTAAATAAGTAATAATTATAGAAATTATAATAGCAATACAACCAAAAGATGCGATCATTAAAGCTAATTTAGTGCTATCGCTCATCGGTTTGAATGAGAAATCAACATTTTCAAATTCATTATTAAAATAAGCACTTATAAACCCCGTAATTGATTGCGAAATTAAAATTGCAGGAATTATTTGAAGTGGTGCATAACCTAATAGAAACAACAGCGGAGTTAAGGCGGTTCCAAATCCCATCCCTGCCCCAACATCAAATACTTCAAAAATAAATGCGATAATAATAATTAAAAGTATAAATTTTATCATTCAAATCTTTATAAAAATATTGTAAATATTCCGATAAAAATAAAGTAAATTCCGAGGGCTACAAACATTTTCCTAATTGATCTTTTTTCAATCCTTAATCTTTCTGAAATGCTCTTTTGATCTAATTGTTTAGCTTTTGTTCCTATATTCCATTCCATAATTTACCACTTTTTTATAAAAATGTGAAATTAAATTATATTTAATTAATCTTAATTAAGTATAATTAAGTTATATTAATAAAAATCTTTTTAATATATAAATATTCTTATCTTCAATTTTAGTAAAGTAAATGTAAAAAAAGAAATAATTAGGATTCATATCCATATGTTAAATAATTTAAAATAAAAAAATGAAAGAAAAAGATAACATTTTAAAAAAGGAGAATGCTGCACCGCTACAAAAGTTCGAGATTAACGGAAAAGATTTAACAGCTGCATATATAAATGATAAATTGAACGAATTGAAAATAACTGCCGATGCTATAATTGAGTTTGCATTATGGCGTTGGGAGCAAGCCCCCGATAGAAAAGAGAATATCCTTAATGAAACAAAAGAATGGCTGAATATTAAAATCGGACAATGTTCAATAGGACCGGCAACTTCAGCAGCAGAGCCGCTTTTACGGGAATCTATTAAAAAATTAGAATCTTTATTCTCAAAGAATTATTATTAAAAAGAGGAATTTTTTATGATTGAACCTAAAATTATGCTTGAATTTCTAAAAGAAAGGAGGAGCATTAGAAAATATCAGGATAAAGAAATTCCAGATAACGAGCTTGAAATGATTCTAGAAGCAGGTCGCTGGGCACCTTCTGCGAGTAATCGACAGCCGTGGCGCTTTATTGTAATTAAAAATAAAGAACTTCTCGCAAAAATATCAAAATTATGTATTTATGGGAAATTTATTAAGAATGCTCCTGTATCAATAGCAATTGTGGGCAAGATTTCCGAAAACCCTAATTGGTATATCCAAGACACAACTTTAGCTTCTATGAACATGCAATTAATGGCTTGGGCATTAGGAATTGGAACTTGCTGGATCGGAAGTATGAATCGGGAAAAGGCTAAAGAATTGTTAAATTTAGGGCCGGATGATTTTCTTTTAACGATTTTACCTTTCGGGTATATTGAAGGCAAAATTCCAAAACCTACGCTCCGAAAATCATTAAAAGATATTGTAATAATAATTGAATAATTTAACGTTAATTTAACGTCATTAAATTTCAATATGAGCAAAAAAGAATTTACAATAGAAGGAAAGATTATTATAGTTGGAGATACGCATGTTATAAAACCAGAAGATCTGCCTAATGATATGATCAAAGCGATTAATGAGGCAGACTTACTAATTCATATAGGAGATTTCATTTCTGAAAAGATTATTGATTTTCTAATTTCTAAAAAGGGAAAAAATTTTGTTGGTGTTTATGGGAATGCCGATCCTTTGAGCATTAGAAATAGACTTCAAGAAAGGGAATTAATAAAAGTAAATGGTTTAAAAATAGGCATAACACATCCAGCTTTAGGAGGTTCTGAAAAGTTTACTTTAAAAAGAGCACTTGCTTTATTTAGAAATGATGATATTGACGTTCTTGTCTATGGACATACTCATGATCCTTATATCGATCTTGAAAATAATCCAATTATTATTAATCCTGGAAGAGGCTTTATAGAAAATTATTCATACGATTTTGGAGCCTTTTATGCAATAATAGATATCACTAAAGGATTTCATGCCAAAATAGAAAAAATCTTATAGATTTGATATTGGTACAGCTTTTCTTAGATTGCTCGTAATGTAATTTTAAATCAATTTTAAATTTTAAGATTTATATTAAATTTTATAATGATTTTAACTTATCGAACTTTCGACGATCCATTATCCTTTATTGATATTGGGCTATGGTGCTTCGCTATTTTTACTCTATTTTTTATTCATACTTATACGATGTATCGAATTACGCTATATAAAGGGGACGCTACAGAGCTTCAAAGGAGAAATGCGTTTACATGGGCTATTGCATTTATGCTGTTGGGATTAGCAAATTTGATAAATTTAATATGGAGATATACTATTGAGAGCCATTTCCATAGGGTTGTTTTAGATAACTTTGCGACACTTTTCGTCAATCTGGCAGTCTTCATAAAAATTTTACATACGGAATATACAATAAATCGTTATGAATTCTATAAAGGATATTATTTTAGTATAGCAACCTCTTGCCAATCAATTTTTACATTTATCGTAACTCCTGAGGCAATTAGAGAGGTCTTCATGCTTCAGACAATTTATTTAATTTTATTAACGGCAGGGACTTTAATCTTTCCGGGCATATTTTTATATTTGGCAATCCGTCTTAAAGGAGAAGAAAGGAGAAAAGCTATAATTATTTTAATTGGTGTGCTGTTTTTTAGTATAGGGCTTTTATTTCAGCCTCATAATATAGAACCTTTCTTAAAAGAATATAATATTATGTTTGCCGATTCAATCTATAATCTCTTTTTAATATTATGTCCAATTTTCACATTTTTAGCAACAATTGTAATTTTTTCGAGTTATATTCGTGCTCTTTAAAAAAATAAAAAGAATAAAACAATCAAAATGACTAATTGATTATAAAATAAAAATTGCGGCTGCAATAACGGTTAGCCATTCACCTTCTTTTCTTACCGTGGCGGATTCTGTAATATTTTTTGTTTCTACAATTTTTCCGTCCATTTTAAAGATTTCTTTTTTTTCATCATAATCCGCTTCGGGGTCAAATCGGACTCCTAAAGTAGTTGCTAACATCTCAGCCGCCAAATCCTCAGCAAACTCTCCTGCTTTCTCTGGTAATGTCCCGAATGCGTGGTGCTCACTTAAATATCCGTAAGAACTCTTATCTGCTGGCTTTGCAACACCTATAGATGCTGTAATTAATCGATTATATTCATCACTACTTGCTCTACTCATAACCGTATATACAATTTGACCAGGGTTTAATTGAGCGAGTCCGTCTTCAGCACTAATTTCCATGCAATAGGGCGGTAATATAGAGCTAACTTTAACCAGATTAAATTGAGCAATCTTAGCATCACGTAATGCTTGTTCAAAAGAACCCAATCTGGATTTGTGAAATCCTTTTCCCTTAACAAAAAATACTGCTCTTGGAGTTAGCGACATTTCTTCATTCAGAATTAATATTTAATTTTTTTTAGATTATATCAAAGGATATAGTATATTTAGTAAATATGAATAATTTATCTCTTCTTAATTCCTAATTGGGCAAACACATTTCTTTCAAAATTGTTATTATAATTAATATTTTATATTTAAAAATCTTTTTACTTTATATGAGACCTCATAAAAAAGAGGACTATTTAATAAAGAAAATCGTTCCCTTTGACATTAAAAAAACCAAAATTGTGGATGATCTCCTTAAAAATTTAAGATTTTGCGGTTTCCAAGGAAGAAATTTAGCAATCGGTTTAGATATATTAGAAAAAATGGTATCCAATCCTAATTGCTTTAAAGTTTTAACATTAGCAGGAGCGATGGTACCGGCTGGAATGGGAGAGATTATATGTGCAATGATCGAACATAAAATTATCGATGCGATTGTATCTACCGGTGCAAATATCACTCATGATTTAGTTGATGCCGTTACAAATATCGGACATTATGTAGGCTCGAGTAAAGTAAATGATGAGGAACTTTTTAATTTTAGAATAAATCGAATATATGATGTTTTTTTACCCGAAGAGAATTATCAGGCAACGGAAAATATGCTGCTTACAATAATAAAGGACACTTTTAATGATAAAGAAATTTCCTGTCCGCCCTCAATATTTTTAAAAAAAATAGGAGAAAAGATTAAAAATCGTTGTATTTTATCCCTTGCCTCCAAATACAATGTTCCGATATTTGTTCCTGCTTTTTCTGATTCGGAACTTGCTTTAGATTTATTGGTTTATTCAATTAAAGAGGGATATAAATTTAATTTTGACATTTTGGAAGATATAAAAATTTTTGCTGAGCTGATAAAAAAAGCTGATAAGGCTGGAACGATAATAATTGGCGGCGGAGTGCCGAGGAATTGGGCACAACAAGTTTATCCATTACTCGACCAGATGGAAAAAATGGAGACAATTGGGTATAATTATTCCGTGCGAATACATACGGCTACAGAATATGATGGAGGCTTATCTGGTTGCACAATTTCGGAATCAAAATCTTGGGGCAAATATTCTTTGGATGCTGATCATGTTAGTATATGGTGTGATGCAACAATAGCACTCCCGATACTTATTACAGGACTATTTCAACGTCTAAATATCGTTTAAATTAGAAAAATTAATATTTACGTTTTTAACTCAAAATATAGCCGCCATCTTTTTCCGAAATTTTTCGATCTATTAAGAATTTATTTAAATGACTCTGAATCATAATCTTTTCAGCTAGAAGTTCATAGATTTTGTATTGCGTATAACGAGGATAAATAATGTTTTTCCCTATTAAATCATCAATGATGAGAGGTTTATTTTCTTTAAGCTCAGAAAGAATCCTCTCATCTCTCTGATAAATAACATTTAAGTATTCATTTAATTTATCCTTAATTTTTTTATTCCCAAAAAATAAACCCTTATGACCTGTTACAGCGATTTCTACATCAATTTTCATTATTTTTTTAATTGAATTCTCAAATTCAATCACATTTGAATCCAATCCGCCATACCACGGCCCTAAACTTGAGAGATCAATATCTCCTAAAAATAGAATTTTATTATTAATTTCATAAAAGCAGCAATGTCCTTTAGAGTGTCCGGGCGTATGGATTACCCGAATATTATAATTATCTTTTATTTTAATAATATCATTATCCTTTAGAATAATATCAATATTGATGTTTTCAAGCCTTAATCCTCCTAAGATGCTCTCAAATAATTCAACTTGCTCTCTATTATCTTTAATAGAGTAATAATCGAACATTTTGCTGACATCTTCAATTACAGGTAAGTCGTTCCCATGGGCGTAAAAAACTGCGGAATCCTTAAAAAATCTATTACCTGAAATATGATCCTCATGCCAATGTGAAAGCAAAATGTTTTCTATTTTAAATTTTCTTCTCAATTTTCTTATAAACCCGCTCGATATTCCGGTATCGATGAGAAAATTTTCGATTAAAAGTGAATGAGAATAAGGATATTTGCCATTGCGCTGTCCTTCAATAAAATAAATATTTGGAATTTCATCATCAATTAATTTTATAAAATCATTCATATGACCTCGCGTGAAAAAATAAGATATTTCTAATAAAAGTAATGAATTTTTGTATTTCGACGAAAATAATTAAGAATTTCGACATCTAAAAATTCGAATTGATGCTTTTTTTACATTTCAATATATAATTTCTAATATAATAGAATTTTATTTGACGATTTTTTAATTATTTTATCCAAAATATTTTTATGAAAATAATATCCTCGATAAATAGATTTTCGGCTTTATTTTTTTAACAATTTATAAGAAAGAGCAAAACATTTATATATCCTAAATTGTCATAAATTACTTGAAAAAAATATTGTACAGGCATTTTCTTAAAACTTCTAATTAATTTTTTTTTTGATTTTCCAAGATATCACCTTGCCACTACGAAATTCTATGTATTTTTCAATTATATTATAATTAATTTAAAATTAAAATAAAAAAAGGTGATATGAAAATGAGATATGAGTGTCCATTTTGCGGAAGCTTAAAGAAACCTAAAATTGTAAGCTATTTTCCCCCCGTTATCTGTCAGTGTTTAGATTGTTCGAGAAAAGCGCATGAACGGGATTTTATAAAAAAAGATGAGAAAGTTAAGTTTACTCCGCTTCCGCAATTTCCCTAAATTCTTTTTTTTATTTTTCTATTAATTGATTCATTTTATTTGAGGGCATAATAGCATCTTTTAGGAGAATATACTTTTCCTTCCGTGCGCAGTTTTTTTATAATTGCCGATACTTCTTTAGATTCTACTCCAAGCTCTTTTGCGATCTCACCCGGTCTCAGAAGTTTATCCAGCTTTTTAAAAATTTCTATTACTTTTTCTTTATCCACCATATTTTATTTATTCTTTAGAATTAATTAAAAATTTTTTTTCTATAAATTATAAAAAGAAAGCCCGAAAATGGATTTAAATATGAAATACATTATTAGGTTTTTTATAAAATATAATCTTGGAAAAGAAAGTTAAGAATTTAATAGCTCTTTGCAATATAAACCGTACATTCTGCGGGTTCTCCGCATATAAGACAAGTAGCAAATTCGTGTTTTTCCTCATCTACACGTTTTCCCCGCACAAATCCCCCAATTTCTTTTTCTACAACCTCAGCACATTTATATCCTTTCATATCTATTGAGCAAAAACCGCAGCAAACAATTTTTCCTTTTTGTAATGCCTCTTTTGCGGAATCTATTTCATAACAAATTTCTATTTGGTCTTCAAAATTAATCATAGTTTTTTCTTTGATCTCTTTGGTGTAATTTTCCGCAATTTCTTTTATTTTCTCTTCTAATTCATCTTCCTTTACCGTAAATTTCTTTCCGTCATGCCTTTTAACCAAAACAACTTGTTTATTTTGTACATCTCTTGGACCAACTTCAATTCTTATAGGAACACCTCTTAATTCCCAATAATAGAATTTACTACCCGCAGAGTCCTCAGAGTCATCAAATTTTACAACGTATTTATCTTTTAATTTATTATAAATCTCTTTAGCCTTATCTAAAACTATCTGCTCTTTATTTTTAAATAAGATCGGGATGATTACTATTTGAACAGGCGCTAAATCGAAAGGAAGTATAAGACCTTTATCATCACCTAAATATGCAATCATAGCACCGTAAATTCTACTGATTGCAGGACCATAACAAGTAATCCACCCGTATTTTTCTTTCCCGTCTTTATCCATAAATTTAACATCAAAAGGCTTCGAGAAATTTTGTCCGAGTAAATGAGTTGATGGTAATTGTAATACTTTTCCTGAGCCCATTAAAGCATCTGCAGCATAAGTATGCACCGCTCCTGCAAATTTATCCCATTCAGGTCTTTGAAAAAATATTATTGGAATGCAAAACTCATCTTGAAGCATTTTATAGGTCATTTCCATATCTTCTAATACCTGTTTTTTGGCTTCCTCCTCCGTTGAAAATACATTATGTGCTTCTATCCAGTGAAATTCTCTTGCCCTAAAAAATGGTCTGGTCATTTTACCCTCATAACGCCATACCTGGCAACTTTGATACCTTTTAAACGGTAAATCCTTATAGCTTCTTATCCAATAATGATACATTTTGTATAATGCTGTCTCACTGGTAGGTCTGAGTGCTAACTTTTCAGGTAATTTATTACCTTCACTACCCGCCTCCGTAACCCAAAAAACTTCAGGTGCAAATCCTTCAACATGATCTGCCTCTAAATAGAAATTACTTTCCGGAATTAATGAAGGCATTATAAGCGGAAGATGCCCATTTTTCTCGAGTAATTCTTCATATTTTTGATACATTTTCTTGATCGTTATTGTTGCCCATGGTAGATAGCAAACAAATCCCTTTATATTATATCTAATATCAGCTAATTCAGCTTTGTTTATTAGTTCCGTATACCAAGCCGAAAAATCTTCTTCTTTTGATACGGTTATTCCGGTAATAGGTATATCTTTTTTCTTAGCCATTTTAGATCGATTTTTATAATATTTTAAAAATTAAATATTTAATGAGATTAGTTTTGGTCTTGCATGTTATTTTAAAATTAGCTATCAGAGAAAAGCTCGGCATTTGTAATTATAGAAAAAGTAATAAAATTATCCTTTTCTTTTATTTTTCTGCCATTATGTAAATAGGTTCTATATAGATCTAATTCTTTTAATAATTGTTTATCTTTTTCGATCGATTTTATTTCGATTTCTTTTAATTTACAAGGAATTTCTACCTTGTATCCTTTGGGGTTTAGAAATTTTTTCATATCTTCTATGATCCTATTAATTATTTCGATTTTTTTCTCTTTAAGTTCATGAATTTCTTTTGAATTACTTTTTTCAGAAATATTTTCAAAAAATAAGGCAAAACTAATAACAGAACGAGCTGAATTTAATATTTCATATGGATTAAATAAGTTTGAATCTTTAAAGGATTCTGCCGACTTTATACTTACCAAATCCGCACCCGCTATTCTTGAAATTTTCTTTATTTCTTGCTCCATCGAACCGAATGTAAAAAATTCTCTTTCGCCATGCTTAATTTTATCCGATAAAATTTTCTCTAAGAGATTTCTGGTATCTGTATCATAAAAAGCAATTAATTCCTGCTTGGCTATGGGCTTATATTTTTCTTCAATTATATTCTTTTTATCTTCAATAAAATCGATTATAGAATCATAATAATCATCGTGTAATTTATGAAAATTTTCAATATGTCTAATCATGTCGGAAAATTTATGAAGGAGATCATAATAAAATTGCAAATGTGATTTAATGAAAATCTTATCATCCATATTTTTGATTTCAGGATATAACTTTAAGATTTTATTTATTTTTGAGTTTAATTCAGCACTGCTTTTTGCAATATCATCTATTACCTGATAAGAATGTGCTTTTAGTAATTTTATCAGCTGTAGTTCAATATCTTTAAGATCTCCAAAAATTAGTTTAATTTTTTCTAAATTCTTTTTTTCAATATAAGACACAAAAAATAATTCTCTTAAAATTATTTTAATTTTTCTAAGATAATTAAAAATTGACCTCATTACATAAAAAAGCTTGAAAAAAGTTAAAAAAAGTAATAAAAAAATAAATTTTTGCCGATCTTTAATTTGTTTTAACTTATTTTTTTTATAATTTACTTTTGATTTGTTTTGATCTACTGCGTAGAGTTACTTCAGTTACTTTTGCTACTTCGCTGACTTCTGCTTGTGTCTTCCTACAATTACTCGCTTTAGCTGCCATATAAATTACGGATGCCGCTAAACCTTTTGGATCTTTTCCCGTTCTCAGCAAACCATTTTTTGATGCGGTAACCAGCATATTAATTGCCTTTTTCTGTACTTCCATAGGTAAACCAAGATCATTTCCAAACCGGAAGACTAATTGTTCGGCAGTAATAGGCTTATATTTAAGGCCCAATTCGGGTAATACCTCTTTCACGATCATTCCTAAGGAGCGATGTACTGTCCTTCTGGGAGTCATAGAAGCATCGCATACTTCCTCTAATAACCTCGGAAATTCATGAACCCTGATGGCTGCATATAAAGATGCAGCAATAAAACCGTCAATAGATCTACCCATTGTTAATTTCTTTTTAGCAACTACGGAGTAGATCTTCCAGGCGGTTTCTTTAATATATTCGGGAATATTCATTTTGGAAGTAAGCATCTTTAACTTAGGCTTAGCTTCCCAAAAATTTCTTTCTATTGAAGAAATAAGAGAATTTTGGATTTTAGATAATCGTGAAAAAAGAGTTTTACCCTTTGCCCCAATTAATCTTCCTTTAGAATCGATCTTAGTGTTAGGAAGCATAGTTCGGGGTCCAAATTCACGCCAGCGGGGTTCAGTTCGACGT
>CAZVTX010000042.1:0-16362 GCA_964629395.1 uncultured archaeon | reverse complement strand
TACATCACACGGTGGCAGATTATACCATAACTCTAATTATGGCAAACTTAAGAAATATTATTGATCTTCATAATTATGTTTGGAATGAAAATTGGACTCCCGCAGATAAATGGGATTTGGATCAAGATTTATCTTCAGTAATTAATAATAAGATATTAGGAATTGTAGGACTCGGAGAAATCGGTACAGAAGTAGTGAGAAAACTCTATAATTGGGGCTTAAATATAATATATTATGATACTCACGTTAATGAACGAGCTGAAAAAGAGTTTCCTGGTTTAAAAAGAGTTGACTCATTAGAAGATATATTTAAAAAAGCAGATATCGTGAGCTTACATATTCCATTAAATAAATATACTCAAAATCTAATAGATCGTAAATATTTATCGTTGATGAAAAAAGGTGCATTATTAGTAAATACTGCGAGGGGGGGAATTATAAATTTCGATGATTTACTTGATATGCTTGAAAAAGGAGATATCAAAATTGATCTCTCATTTGATGTTTATCCAGAAGAACCTATTAAGCCCGAAATATTAGAGCGTTTTAAACAGATTAAGGAGAAGTATCCCGAGATCAGAATGATTCTAATGCCCCATAATGCTTCTGCCGATGCGGATACACGAGGTAAGATGGATATTATTTTCTTAAATGATATTATAAAAGTAATCGAATCCTCAAAAATAGAGGATTTAGAACAAGTTCATATAATTCCTGAACAGAGAAAGATTTTATACGATAAAAAATGGAAAATTAAAAAGTATTGGAGTTTGAAAAATTCATGATTCGTACGTTTATAGCGTTAGAGTTAAAAGATAAAGAAACTATTGAAAAAATTAATGAATTTGGAAAGATACTTAGACAAAACCAAGCGAATATAAAGTTAGTTGAACTTCATAATCTACATTTAACTGTCAAATTCCTTGGCAATATAAAAGAGGATTTAGCACCAAAGATCTATAAGATCATCCAAAAAGAGATAAATGAACCTCTCTTTCACGATAAATCATTAAAATATCAATTAATAGGTGCGGGTCATTTTAAAAATTATGCTGTAATCTGGATTGGACTTAAGGGAGATATTAATTTTTTACAAAATGTTAAAGATCTTGTAGAAAATAAACTAAATGAACAATTAAAAATTCCCAGAGATAAAAGAACACAATTTAAACCGCATTTAACAATTGGTAGATTAAAATCTAATAAAATAAATTATAAAAATTTCAATAATTTCAAAAAAATTATCACAGAATATAGAGATTTCGAGTTTGGACCTTTTACTATGAAAGGCTTAAAATTAAAAAAATCTCAATTAACACCTAAGGGACCTATATATACAGATTTAGAATATTAAAAAAATATGACAATTAAAGCAATTGTTTGGGACCTGGATGGCACTTTAATCCATTTTAAAATAGATTATATCCGTGCACGTCGAGAAGCAATAAAAATCCTAAAAAAATACGGAATTCCGAAAAAATATCTTACAATACAAGATAGTATATTAGATAATATCAATAAAGCTAAGGACTATCTCAAAAAAAATAATGTTAATCCCAAAGAAATAGATCATATTGTAAAGGAGGTTGATAAAAAAGTTATAGAAGTAGAACGGGATGCTGCAATAAAAGCAACTCCATTAGATGGTATAAAGGATGTATTAAAATTCATAAAAGAACAGGGAATAAAACAAGCAGTTTATACAATAAATACTAAAAAAAATGCTAAAATATCACTTAAATCCGCCGGACTTCTTGAATTTTTTGATATTATTATTGGAAGAGACGATGTGGAAAATATTAAACCGCATCCCGATCATCTTATTAAAATATGTAATGAATTAGGCGTAAAAAGCTCGGAAATTCTTGTTGTAGGTGATACTCATAGAGATATAACAGGAGCAATTAATATTGGTGCACCCTCAATCGCAATTATTTCAAAAATATCTAAACTAAAGAATATTGATACACTTTATAAGGCAAATAAAGTAATTGAAGAAGAAGAAATTCCTTTAAAATTAAAAAATCTCATAAATGAACTAATTAACCTCTAAATTAAATTAAAAAAATTATAAATATTATCCTATTATTAATTTTATAGATTAATTGATTGATTGATTTAAATAAAAATAAAAAACCTTAAAAAATAAAGCGACACCTATATGAAGATAGAATATTTTTTAGATGTATTAAAACCTCATCAGCCTGGTTCTGATATTGTTGCAAGGACATTAGTTAATATTAAGGGAGTTAAGAAAGTTACGGTCAAGGTTGATGAATTAGATCAAAAAACAGCGTCTTTACATATTAAAATAGAAGGAATTGACGTATCACTCGAAGACATCGAAAAAACTTTAGAGGATATGAATTGCGCACTTCATAGTGTTGATGAAGTTATTTATGAAAAAGAATAAAAAACCAAAATAACATATTTAATAATAACCTATTTTATTTAATTATAGAATAATAGGGCTTAAAAATGGAGCCTCCTAAGGTTGCTAAAATATTACAAGAAAATGGAGAAATTTCTGATGAATTGGATTATGCAATAATGAATTATTTATTACAAAATAGAGGAACAGGATATACCGCATGTCAACCAAAATTAGTTGAGTTGGAAAATGGTAAAAAAGCAATTCAAATGAATATTGATAATACTTTTATCGGAAAAGATAATCAATTAATGGGTTTAGGAATTGTTGGAAAACTTTTTATTGATTTAGATACATTACAGATAATCTATTGTACACCAAAAGAAGAACTAGAAGCAAATATAGAAACACTTAAAAAAGCAGGATATAAACCTCAACCTCGCCCAAGAGGGAAATATTAATAAAAAATATAAAGATCTTATTTTAACAATATGGCAGTTAAAGAAAGTAAGCTTAAACATAATATAAGAGAATTTCTATTGGATGAAAGTATTTTAAGAGGAAATATAAAAGATAATAAACTAGATTTTGGATTTCAATTTACGTTCCCTCCTGGACCTGGTGGTCAAAATATGGCGGTATTTAAACCAAAAGGTAAAGACTTAATAATAATATCATTAGGCACTCAAATATCGCCTCCGCATGTTGAAGCATTAAATGCACTAGGAGACAAACAAATGAACTTTTTTATTGATTTAAGAAAATTCCTTTTGTTAAGAAATATGCTTTTTAGAATTGATATTAAGAATTATAGATATGAGATATCGGAACAAATTTTCATTGACGAAGAAAAGTTGATTTCTAAAAATAGATTTTTCAAATATATCAGAAAAGTTTTTTCAAGTGCCGCTTATGCAAATATGATATTAAGTGAATATTGCGAAGGTAGAGTTAAATTCAGTCCTGATAAAAAAGCAAAAGATTTATCTTCGAGTACTGATTTCTCGTTATACCTCTAATCATATTTTAAAAAGGTAAGAAAAAATGGCTTTTGAAGGATGGCTAAGAGCTCAAGGCAAATTAAATTATGTTATGGGTAAAGACCGTCCGAAAGTTGATTGTATATTATGTGCAGTAAGAGATAATGATGAGCGAGTAGTATCATTAAAATTTTATCAAGATGATATTATTTTTGTATGCCTTAATCTTTTTCCTTATAATCCTGCACATATGATGGTCGTACCAAATAGACATGTAATAAAATTTGAAGAACTAAATAAAAAAGAGATATTGAGAATCTTTAGAGCCATTCAAGGACTACAAATGATGTTAAATGAACTCTATCAGCCACATGGTTATAATATTGGTTTTAATCAGGGCTCTGGTGGAGCAAGTATAGAACACCTCCACTGTCATTTAGTTCCGAGATATAGATCTGAATTAGGATATATTGATATTATCGGTAAAACAAGGATAATGATTGAAGGGTTAGAGGATGTTAAAAAAAAGATGAAAAATAATGTTGATAAATACCTAAATGAAGATTTCTTTAAGTCTTTCAAGTAAATATAATAGGAAATAGAAAAAAAAAGTTAAAAATTAAATTATTTATTTGAATTTATATAAATTCTGTTTTTTTTAACGAGTTGCACTCCTAATATCGGCAGCAGTTACACGTTTTCTCTTATCGCCCTTACAAATTTCTATTGCTGCTTTGGTTGCCTCTGCTGCTTTTTGCTCAAGAAAACTGATTAACTTATCCAACGCTTCGGCTGCAACTAAATCCGCCCCCTCTTTTTTCATTAATCTTCGAATAGGAGCTTTAGCAATATAACTTTCAGATTTTCCTTTTGCTGATGGTTTTGGTGCTGCCTTTTTAGGTGTACTTTTCTTTTTAGCCATATTTAATTCCTCCACTAATGTATAAAATTTTAATTTTTTAAATAATTATTAAGTATAACTACACATAACTATTATTTAAATGTTCTGTTTGATAACCTTAATTCCGATCAATCTCATCTAAGATTATATTTTACTTCAAAAATCAGATCGATTGGATTGAAGTTTCCGACAATATTTCGATTATAAGTTATAATTTATCGTTTAATGAATTTAAAGAATAAAAAATATTATTGGAATTATTAAAAATTTAACAAAATTTGCGTTATTATTATTAGATCATTAAAATTAATTGAGATAATTATTTTCCAAATTTTTCATTTAAAAATATTAATTTTATAAATTAAAAAACTATATTAATTATAAATATGAATAATATGGAATCCCTTCTATGAATGAATCAGAGATAGAGGAATCATTACAAAATCTTGGTTTTACTAAAAATGATTCAAAAGTTCTTTTAACACTATGTAAATATAAAATATTAAGTCCTGCTGATATTGCAAAATATTCTGGTGTGGATCGGGCTCGTGTGTATGATTCTCTAAATCGATTAATGGAAAAAGGGTTTATTCAAAAAGAACCCGTAAAAAGGGGTGCTAATTATCAAGTTATTCCTATTGAACAAATTTTTCAGGCAATCAGAGAAGAATATAGAGCTAAGATTGATGAAACAAAGGTTTTAGAGAAAGCAATAAATGAACTTGAAGTTGATAAGGAGAATACTGAACCGCGTGTTTGGGCGATTAATTCTAGAGAAAAGATTAGAAGTAAGATTAAAGATCTTATTAATAATGCAAAAGAAAGAATAAATTTTATTATCACTCCGGATTTATTAATGAAAGAATTAGGAGGGCATGAATGGATCCTTAAAGAGTTGTGGAATAAAAAATTTTCTAATCCAAATATGGAAATTGTCATTGCACTTAAGTATAAGGATATTTTCAAGGAAGATATCGTTAAATTACTTAAAATTAATGTTGTAGTTCACTCAATAAAGGAAGATGTTATACCTTTTGGTTTACTTATTGCTGATAATGACTTTATATTAACCACATTAGATCAAGTTCAAATTGCTCCTGAATATACTTCAGGGTTATGGTTAGAGAATGGAAGAAAACAACAGATAATGGGTTATGAATACTTATTTAGACATTTTATTAGTTCGGAATGCCAACTCGCAAAATTAGAAACTAAAAAAAAAAATAAAAATAGTTAATGAGAAATATAAATTATTGGAATAAAGGAGGATTGTAAATGAGTTATAGGGGGAAGGTTATATTATTAGGAAATCCGGGTGTAGGAAAAACAAGCCTTTTATCCCAATATGTTGATGGGATTTTCCCTAAAGAATATGTTCAAACAACTGGCGCCAATTTTCTAATTAAAGAAATGGAAATTGCAGATCTCATAGAAAAGGTGAATATAAAAAATCCAAAAATTAAAGAGGATCTTGCTAAAAAAGGATTTACACTATATTTTTGGGATATAGGAGGTCAACATGATAAACTTTTTGCTAATGAATATTTCTTTTATCAGGCAATTGGAGGATTAGTTGTATTTAATGTTACCGATTATAATTCTTTTATTGATATTGATTTTTGGATTTCTAAAATGAAAGAGCTCAGTGGTGATATTCCCTATATTATAATAGGGAATAAAGTTGATTTAGAAGATAAAAGAGCGGTAAAATATGAAGATATTGAGAAAAAAGCTAGAGAATTAGGTGTAAAGTTTTTTGAAACTTCAGCAAAAATTAATAAAAATGTGAATGAAGCTTTTACTGACTTAGCAATTCAAATTTTAAACAATTTTAAATAAATGATATTATTTCTTTTATTAACTTAAAGAATTTTAGCGAAATAAAACCTTATTTTAATATGACAATATTATTTATACCGGTAGCACCATTAAATAAAACAAAAACACGACTTAAAACTTGTTTCTCCGAAGAAAAATTAATTCAGTTAACATTAGCTATGGTCAAAGATATATGCTATAAAGTAAAGAATATTTCAATCTTTAAAGAAATTATAGTATACTGTAGAAATCATGAAGTCCTTGATATTGCAAGAAAAAATGGATTAATTGGATATCAGGAAAATATCAATAATAACATTAAAAATTTTGATGATGTCATTCAATCATTAAAAAAAATAGCAATTTCTGAATTTGAATCCGATAAAATGTTAATAACATATATTGATTTAGTTCTTATATCTAAAAATAATTTAATTGAATTAAATAATTATTTGGAAAATGCGGATATGGTTATTTGTCCCGAAATTAGATCATTAGGGATATCTATTTTGGGCGGCAAACCTGAATTGATTCCGCGTTGCTTTTCAGATCCTAAAACCCCCTCATTACTCGTCCTATTAAAGATATTAAAAAATAAAAATATTGAAAATATTAAAATTTATGATTCTTTTCGTGCAAGTTTTGATCTTGATGTCCCTGAGGATTGTATTTTGGCTTTAGAATATATGAAATTATTCAATTTAACTAATTCTGAGACCTATAAATTCCTAAAAAATAATTTAAAATTCACATTAGAAAAGGAAAATCCGATTAATACGAGAAAATTTAGACTTAAAATTAAAAAGTGAGCGTAATATTTAATTTAACTGGTTCTCCTATTACCTTTTCTAAAAGATTCTGAAATTGTTCTCTTTCTTGTTTTAAATTCCCTAAATATCGTAGAAAATCTTTATTTTTCCGATTTAAATCATTTTGAATATGTTCTAATTTAGCGGTGGTTGTTGAAATCTGATTTTTTAATTCTTCTAATTGATTGGCTAACCCCTTTTCCTTAATCTTTTCCTCGGTTTTTTTAATTTTTTCCTTTAATACTCTATATTTTTCTAAATAATTGTGTATTGTCTTTTCTTCAAATATTTGATTAATTTGTTCTATAGTTTTATCCTTAGTCTCTGATTTTAAATTTAATTTATTTTCTTCTAAAGCACGCCTTAATTGAACCAATAAAGTCGAAAAATTCGGTAAATCTTTTCTTTCACTCAAAAGTTTATTGATCGGATTTTTTAAAAAATCCCTTAAATAATTTAAATTTACATTAGGGATATGAATATTCTCTTTTTCAAGTTCAAATTTCATTTTTTTAAGGGCTTTTTTAAAACCTAATTGATCATTTAATTTTAATTGCATTTGAAAAAGATCATTTCTTTCTTTCTCTAACTGCTTAAATAATTCATTCTTTTCGAGTTGTAATAATTTTTGATTCAGTTCCTCTAATTTTTGCTTTTTTTCTTCCAATTCATTCTCAAAATGATCTAAATCGGCTTTTGCTTTCTCGATATTTTCTTTTAAAGTAAAAAATTTTGGAATTTTTTCTAATAAATTTTCTGCATCTTTTACATCTCTATATTTCTTCTTTATAATTTGTTCTAAATAAGCCATTTTTTTTTGAAGTTTACGGGTATCATAATTTAATTTTTTAATCTCAGGTTGAAATTCTTTCTGAATTTTAGGTAAAGATTTCCTTGCAATATCATTTATAGCATTAAAAAGCTTCTTTATATCATTTATTAAATCATTAACAGTCTTAAAATTAATATCATCATCTTCGGGAATTCGAACTTCTTTTATTTGTTTCTCTATCCTATCAAGAAAAAGATTTAATGATCGCTGTGCTTTCTCATCTAAGGACTTTTCCTTACTTGACCTCTCAAAAAAATCAAGAGAACCCATCAAGTCAATTAAAAGAATATCCCTAATATTCCCGATTTGTTTTCTTATAACCCTCCTAATTTTAAAAAATATAGTTTCAATCTGCTCTTTATAAAAATCTTCAAATTCTTCTAATGATATCTCAATCATGATTTTTCCTAAATTTATTCTAATTTTATTTATTTTATTGCCTTAATAATTTTTTTGTCATTCATGTATTTTTGAAGAACTTGAGTGATCCTAATACTATGATCTTCTTCTTGGTAATTTTCCAAAATGCAGCAAATTGTTCTTTCAGTGGCTATCGCTGTTGAATTTAAAGTATGCAATATCTGTTTTTCTTCTGATGAACCGATTTTTCCCATCCTAATTTTAAGTTTCCTTGCTTGATAATCCGTGCAATTACTGCAGCTTACTAACTCTCTGTAAGTTCCCGATGCCGGAAACCATCCTTCTAAATCATATTTTTTTGCTGCATTATCATTCAACTCTCCTGAAGCAATATTTACTATCCTATATGGAAGTCCAAGTTTTTGATATATTTTTTCAGCATTAGAAATTAATTCCTCATGGATTTCCCACGATTTATCAGGTTTACAAAATACAAATTGCTCAACTTTCTCAAATTGGTGCACCCTAAATATTCCAAGTGTATCTTTGCCGTGTGAGCCAGCTTCACGTCTAAAGCATGATGAAATCCCTGCATATTTTAAAGGTAATAATTCTGGATCAATAATCTCATCATAATGAAATGCAGCAAGAGTTTGCTCTGAAGTGGCGATTAAAAATAAATCTTCATTCTCAATTTTATAAAGCATCTCTTCAAAATCTGCCAGTTCTGCAGCTGCTTTTATCACTTCATATTTAATAAAAAATGGGGTCCACATTGGAGTAAAACCACTTGATTCAAGAATATCTAAGGCAAATCGTATTAATGCTAAATTTAATTGAACTAAATCACCCTTTAAATAATAAAAACGTGAACCCGCAATTTCAGCAGCTTTTTTTGTATCAGCACCGTTTATTATTTCAATTAGGTCCACATGGTTAAGGGGTTTAAAATTAAATTTCGGTTTTTCGCCAACCTCCCGAATAATTTCGTTCCCATCTTCAGTTTCGGCAATTGGTACAGAATCATGAATAATATTGCCAACAAGATATCTATATTTCTCACGTAATTCAAAATATTCATTCTTTTTCTTCTCTAATTGCTCAATTTGCTTTTTTATCTCTGTTGATTCTTTTATAGCTATCTCTGCTTTATCATTTTGTCCCTCTTTCTTATACTTGCCAATTTTTTTTGAGATTTCATTTCTTTGGCGACGTAATTCCTGTAATTTATTTAAAGCTTCTCGCCACTTCTTATCATATTCCAATACTAACTCTGCATTTTTAGGATCTTTAAACCTCTTCCTTTCGGATTCCTTAATTAATTCTAAATTCTGTCTGAATAATTCGATGTCGAGCAAAAGAATCCTCTCTTTAATCTTTTTCCATTTTACTTTTATAAATTTATTAAAATAAATAATTCTCTAATTAATTTTATGAATTTTTAAAACCAAATTAGAAAATATTTAAGAATGAGAAATACGCTCTGCGATAGAAGAGCGAAGAATAGCTGTTTTTATTTTAGCTTTATCCCAGCCCACATTATCTATAATCTTCATTATCATTAATCTTTTTGCTTTACCCTTCAAGCCTATTTCATTCATTATCTCGGACGCATAATTCTCCTTTTTTTTCAAAAGATCATATTCACGCTTAATAGTCGCGGTCTCCATTCCAAATTTTCTGACAAGATTTAAAAGAGTATTAAACGTAGGCTTACCTTTCAAATTCTCTCTTTCCATAAATGTTTCTATGAATAGAGTAATTTGATCTTTCTCAGACATAATTAAATTAATATAATCTTCAAAAAAAACTTTAACAAAATCAAATAAAAGGAATAAAATCTCCTTTTTTTATTAAAGATTGAATTTCTTAACAAGAAAATTTTAGATAAGATTTTTTCTGAAAAAATAAAAATTTTTAATTTCAAGAAATATTTCCGTTAATTTTTTTATCATCATTTTTTCGATTTTAATCATATAATTAACTAATTTGAATAATTTAATTTTTAATTTTAATCAGAAAAAATAAATTATTTCAAAAATTTCAATTAATCAAGATAATTAAGAATTTAATTGAATAGAACTCAAAAGTAAAGGTGATAATTTCAAAAGGTGGAATAAATGTCTGAAGATAGTCAGACCACGGAACCGAGAATCGGAGTTTACGTTTGCGAATGAGGTGTTAATATAGGACTTTATATAGATTGTCATGAATTAAGAGATTTTGCCGAAACATTGCCTAACGTTATTATTGCCAGAGTAAATAAATTTACATGCAGCGATCCTGGTCAAAATCTAATCAAAAATGATATTATGGAGTTAGGGCTAAACAGAGTTGTTGTGGCGGCTTGTACTCCCAAGATTCATGAACCAACATATAGAGCAGTGTTGGTTGAAGCCGGTTTAAGTCCATATTACTTCGAGATGGTAAATTTACGAGAGCAATGTTCTTTTGTCCATAGAGATAAACAGAAAGCTACTGAAAAAGCAAAGGAATTGTTATTAGGGGGAATAAATAGAGCAAGAGAACTTGAATCCGTTCCTGCCGTAGAAATACCGATAACTAAATCCGTGCTTATTATAGGTGCAGGGATTGCCGGAATGAATGCTGCATTGGATTTAGCAAGTCAAGGTATTCAAGTATATTTAGTCGAAAAAAATGCAACAATTGGAGGTAAAATGGCTCAGCTAGACCGAATTTTTCCGACAGACGATTGCGGTATATGAGTCCTTGCTCCAATTATGGTCAATGCCTCTAAACATCCGAATATCACCCTTTTTACATACTCTGAAATTATTGAATTTAAAGGAATTACGGGAGAATACAAGGTAAAAATTAAGAAAAAAGCACGATTTGTAGACGAGAAAAAATGCACCGGATGCGGTTTATGTACGACCGTATGCCCCATTAAGGTTCCTGATGAATTTAATCGAGGAATAGGTGAAAGAAGCGCAATATATATCCCTTTCCCTCAAGCAGTCCCTAAATTAGCAGTCATCGATAAGGATGTATGCATTGATTGCCGAAGCTGTGAAAGAAAATGTCCTGCAGAAGCAATAAATTTTGAACAGAAGGATGAAATCATAGAAATTACCGTAGGCGCCGTAATCGTCGCTACGGGTTGGGATGAATATCCGATTATTAAAACTAACGAGTATAAATACGGAATATATCCGGATGTTATCACCCAAATTGAGTTAGAACGAATGTTAAGCCCAATCGGCCCTACTGGAGGGCATGTATATAGAATTTCTGATGGAAAAACACCGAAGAAGGTGGCAATGATTCAATGTGTAGGATCAAGATCATTGAGAGCAAATCCCTATTGCAGTGCTGTATGCTGCAATGTAGCCCTTAAAAACGCCCAACTTCTGAAACAAGAGTATCCTGATATGGAAGTTACCATTTTTTTCATAGACATCCGAACATGGGACAAAAATAACGAAGAATATTATAGAAATATTCGAGCTCAAAATATTAATTTTATTAAAGGTAAGCCAGGAGACATTAAATTAAACGACGATGGGACAATGAGGTTATTTTTCGATCTTGGATTAGAGGATGGAGTTACATTTTTGGACTTCGATTTAGTGGTTTTATCTACAGGAATAGTTCCATCAAAAGGTACAGAAGAAATCATTGAGATAATGGGATTGAGTAAAGGACCAAATGGATTCCTCTCGGAAGTTCATGGCTGTTTAAAACCCGTTGAAACAAAAGATACCGGAATTTATATCTGCGGGTGTGCTGCTGGACCAAAAAATATCCCTTATTCAGTATCTTCTGCACTCGGTGCTTCAAGTAAAGCTGCAACGCTTCTATCAAATGAATTTCTAACGCAAGAGCTTATAATTGCTGAAGTAAATAAAGATCTATGTATGGGTTGCCATAGATGCGAGAAAGTGTGCAATTTTAACGCAATAAAAGTAAATGAATCGGGAATTGCTCAAGTAGAAGAATTAAAATGTAAAGGTTGCGGTGCTTGTATAACTTCATGTCCAGCAAGAGCAATCGATTTGAAATATTATCGGGACAAACAATTCGAAGAAGAAATAAAAGGTTTAACGGGAATCGATATAAAAATACAATACTCTTCAGAATTACAAAATTAAAATATTTAGGTGATCAATATGTTAGAGCAAAATAATAAAGAAAGGAAAATTATCGTTTTTGGTTGCGAAAAATGAGGTTATGCGGCAGCTGACCTTACAGGAACCACGAGAAAACAATATTCTACGGATGTCCGAATAATAAGAGTTAGATGCACGGGTAGAGTTGGAATACACTTGATTATGGAAGCTTTCTTGAATGGTGCTGATGGCGTTGCTATAATCTCATGTCATGAAGGTGAATGTAATTTCGGAACTGCAAATATGAATACATACAAACACGTCCAATTATTAAAGAAAATATTTGAACACATCGGTATTAGCCCCGATAGAGTGGAACAATATTTCTGCGCCGCTGCGGAAGTAGAACGATTTATAGCCTCCATCGAAGATATCGTTAAAAAAATTGAAGCTTTACCGCCTCTACCAAAACGTAAACTTATATCTAAAGCGAATTAGGATGACCCTTTCAATAAAATTCTAGTTGGAAGGGAACTAACCCTGTGTGAGGGTATTCGCTTGTAATATTATAAATTAAAAACATATTTAAAAAAAAAATAAAAAATAATTTTGGATTCAGCATTTATGATTAAAGAAAAGAATCTAACATGGGAATTTCTTAAAATTGTTGCAGATACATTAGATTCATATAGAATTAGAGCTTTTATCGATGCAAAAGAAGAAATTAAAAATGCAAACGTTTATAACGAGCAACAATATTATGGGATATTATATAAAATGCTCGACCAAGAAATATTAAAATATTCTTTATTTGAATCAATCAAAAATAAAAATACTGAACAAAATCTAAACGATTTAAAGGAATTCGCTGAAAAAAATAATATTGAATTAAAGAAAGCTTTAAGTCTATTAGAACTTTTAAAATATGAAGGTCTTGTCGAAGTAAATGAATTAACAGAACAAATATCCGAAACTGAGAATGAACCGCCAAAAATAATATTTAAAGGTTTAAAAATTAAGATTAAAAAAACCAACCATACTTCGATAAAATCTATATATGAACCTGTAAAAATAATTTTTAATTCTAAAATTTGCTCGGGATGCGGTTTATGCGAAGGTATATGCCCGGTTAACTGCTTAAATATCGAAAATGGCATCGGCTTAATTGATGAAAACAAATGCCTTAGATGTGGATTATGCTATTATATTTGCCCCAGATCATATCTACCGGTAAGAGTCTTAAATATGTATCAAGAAAATTCCGATGAATTCAAAGAATACGGAAATATCGGTTTTTTCAAAGAAGCCTATTCTGCAAGAACAAAAATCGATACAATAAAAAAAGTATGCCAAGATGGCGGAATAACAAGCACATGTCTTTATTATCTATTTGAATCCAATAAAATTGAGGCCGCTATTGGTGCTAAAATGAGTGATACTCTCTGGAAGCCTGAACCATTTATAATGAACTCAATTAATGACGTAATAAAAACTGCTGGCACTAAATATGTAAGCAATCCAAATCTAAAAATACTTAATAATAAAGAAATATTTGGTAAAAGAATCGCTATCGCAGGCGTCCCGTGCATGATGCAAGCATTATTGAAAAATCAAATATATGACATTAATTTCCCCTCTTTGTCTAATATTCAATACCGAATTGGAATTTTCTGCATGGAATCATTTCCGTATGATGGTTTCCTTAAAATATGCGAGAAACTAAATGTAGATGTAAATGATATCAAAAAAACCGATATTAATAAGGGAAAATTTTTCGTCTATACTAAAGATGGCAATGAACTCTCAATACCGATTAAGGAAATTACTCATCTTGCAAGGGAAGATTGTGAAGTATGCTTCGACCTAACATCCGAAGCTGCAGATATATCAATTGGATCAATCGGAGCACCTGCAGGTTGGAATACGGTAATTATTAGGACCAATAAGGGAAAACAACTTTTTAATGATCTGATTAAAAATGACTTAATTGAATATAAAACGATTGAAGAAGTCAAGCCAGGACTCCCGTTACTACTTAAGATTGCCGCAGGAAAACGAAATAAAGCTAAAAACCATATAAATTCCAAAAAGGAAAAAAATCAGAAATATCCTCAATATTAACTTTAAAAATAAATAATTTAGATAAAATAAATTAAAAATTTAATTCTCTTTCTCGTTTTATTGTTTTATTACCTTAAAATAGGATTATATAAAGATTTTTAAAAAATAATTTTGAATAATAAAAATAGGTTTTGAGTAAAATAAAGTAGAAATTAGTATAATGATAAAATTAATATTAAATACTCCATTTTAAACTCTAAATAAAGTTAATTTATATTTTAAATCATGTCAGCAACGGCTATTAGACCCAAAAGCTTCAAAGAAAGAGTCTTTCTTAAACAATTAAGAACTCAAATTGACGGAAATGCCCGTGTCGAGTATGGGTTAACGCAAATTAGAGGCATAGGAATGAGATTTGCCCAAGCTGTTGTTAGAGCCGCCGGAATAGACCCTACTACGAGAATCGGAGCGCTTTCAGAAAAAGATATTAATAAAATCGAAGAAATCATACTTGATCCCATCGGAAACGGCATCCCTAACTGGATGGTCAATAGAAAAAAGGATTATAGAACGGGAGAGGATTTACATCTTACCGGAAATCAACTTGAAATAACCGTAAAAAGAGATATCGATAGACTCAAAAGAATTAAATGTTACAGAGGCGTAAGACACCACTTGAGACTTAAAGTCAGAGGACAAAGAACAAAAAGCACCGGAAGGCACGGACTTGTCGTTGGCGTCGTGAGAAGGAAAAAGAAGTAAATTGTTTATTGAAATTATGTTTATTTTATTTGGTGAAAATTATGGGAGACCCAAGAAGATTAAAAAAAAAATATAAAAAACCGGGACATCCATACCAAAAAGAAAGATTACTCGAAGAACTTGAATATCTCGGAAAATATGGATTAAGAAATAAAAGAGAATTTTGGAAGCATAGAACTCAACTCGGAAATTGGAGAAAAATTGCAAGACATTCGAGAACATTACCTAAAGAAAGAGCTAAACAAGTTCAGCAAACCTTAATTAAAAAATTGCAAAGACTCGGAATACTCGGGCCAGAAGCCGAATTTGAAGATGTTCTCTTACTCACCGTCGAAGACGTCCTTAAAAGAAGACTTCAAACCCTCGTATATGAAAAAGGACTCGCAAGAACTATTTATGAGGCAAGACAACGTATCATCCATGGACATATAATGGTCGGAAATAAAAAAATTAACGCTCCTTCTTACATCGTAAAGAAAGAAGAAGAAGACCTAATATATTTCGCTCCTAATAGCCCCTTCGCGGGTAAAAAAGTTGAAAAAGAAGCGGAGGCTTAAAAAAATGGCTAAAAAGAAAACTGAAAAAGAAAAATGGGCGATTGTTCATATATTTAGTTCTTATAATAATACAATTGTAACTGCTACCGACTTAAGTGGAGCCGAGACTTTCGCTAAATGCTCAGGTGGAATGGTAGTTAAAGCGGATCGTGATGAAAGCAACCCATACGCCGCTATGCAGTGTGGATTTAGGGTCGCAAGTGAATTAAAGGATAAAGGGATAACAGGAATCCATATCAAAGTTAGAGCGCCAGGCGGAAATAAATCTCAGACTCCTGGCCCTGGAGCACAAGCTTGCATCCGTGCACTTGCCCGGTCGGGCCTAAAAATCGGGAGAATTGAAGAAGTAACTCCTAGGCCGCACGATCACTGTCGCCGAAAAGGCGGACATCGTGGGCGCCGTGTATAAAATTTAGTTTGGTCAGAACGGGAATTCAGAAAAATCTCTCGGATATTTTTACTTTTTTTGAATATTAAATTAAATTTAATCTTCTTTAGAGTTTCATTTTATTTTTATAACTATATTTTTCAATTGGAAGATGTTGCTCTAAAAATTATTTCATTATACGTAATTAATAAGTTAAAAAATTTTAGAGAAAAGGTTATTATAATATTTATCTATATTTACTTAAAAAAAAATAATTATTGTAAATTGAGGCGAAATTTTCGAAAATGGTAATAAATCGGGAAGTGGAAGCAAGATCATCTGCTTTCTATAAGAGATTAACCAGTTTTTTATATTATAATTCAGGTTATTCAATTGGGGGTATTGCAAGGTCTAGCTCCCGTGCATCTGGTCAGCATAGGGATATCAGTAATTTAGATGTGATTTTTTGGATAA
>CAZVTX010000041.1:0-16369 GCA_964629395.1 uncultured archaeon | reverse complement strand
TAGTTACAGAGAAAAAAAAATATGAATTTTTGATAACTTATAAACTCAAGAAATTCTATTTTTATGTTATTTTAATAGTGTTAATTTTATTTTTTTAAAATTTTAAAATCAATTAATTTAAAATAGCTTTTGATTATAACATTTATATATTTTATCTGATATCAGAAAAATTTAATGAATTGAGTGTATCTTAAGATTTAAATAATGAATCGAAATTTAATAATCTATAAAATTAAGCCGATAAAAATTCTCGCTATAACACCTCGAATTCTGTCGGAAGGAAAATAACCTACAAAAATGGTCAAAAATCGCAATTTTCCCATCTAAATTAGATAAAAAGCGGATTTTCATTCAAAAATTATCATACCCCTTTTTCCGACTTAAACCCATTTAATATAGCCACGGTTTTTATCGGTCTTAAATCAATTATTTTTAAATTTACATCACGAAAAAAATACTTGAGATTCACTCAATTTATTTTAAGTTATTTTTTTTTATCTGTAATTGATGAGAAAATCAAAATTTTCGATTATTTTTAAATTTTTTACTTTCGATTAATAAATCTGGTTAAAATATAATGAAATTTATAGTGAAATTGTTTAAGATATATTCAATATAGGATGTATTTTTTTAAGAAAAAACACCTTAATATTTTTAAACAATTTTTTAGCTTTTTTTGAATAAAATTTTATATAATTAATTTTTATTTTTATAATGAATAAATGAAGATGAAATAAAATGGAGATTGAAAAAAAAAGAGAAACTTCATGGAATATCCATTTAAAAGGAAATAAAAATTCTATTGAACTCACTTCTGTAGAAATAAGTGGAGAAGTACGAAAAATTAAATTTTCATTAAAAAGTGATCATGATTCAATTCAAATTCAAATGAATAAAGATGAATTTCTTAATTTTATTTCTCTTTTATATGCTTTTAAAGAAGTTGTAATTAGTGAAGATCTTTCTCAGGGAAATCAAAATAATTTTTATTTTAAAGAAAATATTTTAGAGGAAACTATGGATAATAATTCGATGAATAAAGGATTTAATTTAAATGATAATAAAAAAGAATTTTTAGATAAGAATTCAATTGATAAGGAGGATTCCACAGAAGAATTAAATCCAGAAGAGTGGGATCCATGGTAATTATTTTACTTTTTCAATTTTAAATTCACAACATGGGATAGCTGAATCTTCGATAGAACATTGAAGTTCTTGAACATTAACTCTATATAAAGCAAATTCTCCAAAACCAGTCAAGATCCCATTAATAAAATAACATATATTTTTTGTTTTATTTTCCATCTCTGATGAGATAATGTGATATAATTCAATAGTTATTGATTTTTCAGATATTTCTTTCGGGATAAAATAACCCCATCCTTGATTACTGAGAATATTACAAAATTGGTTTACTAAATCTTCAAGATTTTTTGGTTTTAAATTTTCTTCCCAAGTTTGAGCATAAATCCATCCTGCTTTTTTCCCTAACCAAACTAGAAGAGATTTTACACCTTCACCATAAATAGAAGATAAGATATCGATTATTTGAGGGGGGAAAAAAACAAAGCGAATATCGAATAATTCATACCGTCCATTAGAATATTTTAAACCTTTTAATTTCAAATTTTTCATATATTTAACATCATCTTTTTCTTTATATATTTTTTTCTAATCCTTTTTAAAAATATTTTAGGACTATTTAAACCTCTGATATAAAAGAGAATTAAATGAGTGAGTATTATCAAATTATAAATTTTTTTTTAATTTTAATTTTTTTTTCGATTTTATTGACATATTCGATATTATCAGCAGATTTAATAATTTCAATTATAAGTTTTTTTTTATTCTTGATTTTTATTTTTCCTTATTATAATATTTTAATTGAATTAAAAAATTTAGATTTTAATTCCGAAATTTTACAATATTTTATTTCTTATTCAATAATTATTATTTTTTTTATAGGATTTGTATTATTTGTTGAAATAATTTATTTATTTTTTTATTCTTAAAAGAATTGTAAAGATATTGTGAGACTAATTAATAGACAAAAAATAAATATAATATCGGATAATAAAATAAAATAAAAATTTTGTTTCTTATCTAATATTCTTAAAAAATAATACGCGGTAATAGAATTACAAATTAGTAATGTTAAAATAATTGATAAAAATCTAATTAACTTAACAAAGTAAGAAATTTTCATATAACCTAAATTTAAAGTTTGATCATTTAAAAAAGAAAAAAAAGGGAAGAAGCCTCCTATAGAACCTAAAATAGAAGGTAATAAAAATAGAAATAAAATCACCTTGAATTTTTCACTATTTAAAATTACTTCTAATCTTTTTTCAAGCTTTTTGTGATATGAGACTAAATTGATGAAATTTACTATTTTTTTTGAAGTTTTTAATGGATCTTCTTTTAACATTCTAATAAGGGAATTTAATATCAAATTAAAATGAAAAGAATTAAATTCTTCTTTTAAAATAGAAATAAAATCATTCAAATTATAATGAAAATATAATAATTTTGAAATATGTAATTCTAATATTGACTTTAATGTATAAAGGAAATTTTTATTTTCATAAAATGCATATATAAAAGCTCGTTCAGGAGAATTATCCAGTTTTAAATAGAGAGCAAAACTTCTCAAATATAATAGAAATTCTTCAAATTTTTTCTTTTCAATTTTTTCTTTCTCTTTCAGAATTCCTATTAGTAAATAATTAAAATTTATAAATTTTTTATATGTAATTTTAAGGATAAAAAAAAACAATAAAATTACGCCAAATAAAAATAATATATTAATTATTTGAAAAATTATCAAAAAACATAAACCAATTGGATAAAACAACCCAATAAAAAAAATTAAACTGATTTTAGTTTCTAAACTTTTAAGATAGATTTTAAACCTATTTTCTAATGTATTTAAATTAATTTCATTTGGATTAATATTTAATGAAAAATTGCTTATTAATAAATTTTTTAAAAAAACATTAAAATCCGGTGATGGTGTTAATATTAGTTTTAATTCTTTTTCTGGATTAGAACCTTCTTGGATTTTATTTAATATTTCTTTAAATTTCTTAGAAATTGGAATATTATATCTTATTATTAAATTAATAAAGTTTATACATAAATCATCCGTTTTTGAATAAATTTCCTGAATCAATGAATAATCTAAAACAATAAAAAAAAGAAATACATTTAGAAGATTTTCCTCTTTCCGAAGTTTCTTATATAAAATAGAATTGAAATTATATGAAAATAGAAATGCTATAAAAAAAGCAATAATGATAATAAATAATAATTGTATTATTTGTATCATAAATAGGATTAAAAAAGAGCTAAAATATATTACCCAAAAAGTAAAAAAAGTTGCTTTATTTATTTCAGAAATATCAATATTAAATTGAGAACGATATAATAAAATATATTCTTTAGAATTTTTTTTTAAATATAATTCCGGGAAATTAAATTTTCCAAGCTTATGACAAAAAGAAAGATAATTCTTTAAGAATGTCATTTGTCATTTTATTTATATTATTTAAAAAATTTTTTATTTTTATAAGGGTATTTTATTAATAATTTTAAAAATATGATGGAAGTTATTGAAACATTTTGGTAATATTAGAAAGTATAATTGCAATTTTTGAATTAATGGAGTTATTAAATTTAAAAAAATTATCATTAAAAAAATTCCAAATCCAATTAATAAAGCTTTTTCAACTAAATTAGTCATACTTTTTTTTCTAATTATAAGTTTTTAAAATACGAGTTTTCTGTTTAGCCCAAAATTTATATAATAAATTGGGTTGATATAATGAATAAAATGAAATTTTATGGAATAATTGAGTTAAATCATCACAAGGGATTTTTTTTGAAATTTCTCTTAAAGTTTTAAAAATCTTAATATATAAAGAAAAGATTAATTCAAATTTTTTAGAATCAATATAATGGTAATCTCTAATAGAATTAATAACATTAGTATTAATAAGAGGGATTAATTGAATCCAATTATTATTTTGAGAATTATATTTAAAAATCTCTATATATGGGTTATTTGAATTTAAATTATTTTTATCAATCTCAACAATAGAATGAATTCTTCTAATATTATTATCTTTTTTCATTAAAATTATTATATCTAAATCAGATAAGCAGGAGCGATTAATTTTAAAATGATATAAAAATCGATTGATAAGTGATGAGATATTCCTTGAATGAATTGTTTGAAACCCTCTTAAACCTGCAGCTAAACAGTGAAACATTGCTTCCGTTTCCTCTTTAGTTAATATTTCTCCTAAATAAATAATATCAGGACTTCGATGAAGCAATGTTTTAATTAAATTACTTTTAGTATTTGTAAAATTTTGTGATTCTAAAGAATTAGCTCTAAATTTAAGTTGATGTTTATTAAACTCTAATTGATTGATAGATTCTGATATATTTTCAATGTATATTTTTCTAAACTCTAATGGAGTTAGTAAATCTAAGGCATTAATTAATGTAGTTTTACCTGTATCCGTCTCTCCAGTTACCATAATGTTTATTCTTCTTAAAATTAAAAAATATAAAAACGCCGCCATTTTTGAAGAAATTGTATTATTTTTTAAAAGGTCTTGAATCGTTAATATATTTTTATTTAATTTTCTAATATCAAATGAGTATTTATTTATATTAATTGGTTCTATATCAATTGCAAATCTACAAAAAAAGAATTTGTTTTTAATCACATATTTTATACTTGGATTTTGAAAATCTATTCTTCTACCACTATATAATCGCAGTAATGTTTTTAAACGTTCAATATCTCTTTCATTAAAAGATATTGTAGTACGACATCTCCCATATTTTTGATGATTTAAATATAAAAAATCATTAGGATTATCTAAAAAAATTTCTTCAACAAAATCATCAATAAGAACGAAAAAAAATTTTTCTAAATTTAATTTTTTTAACGCAATAATAATACTCAATTTTTTTATAATTAAATTATTGAAATTATAATTTTGTTTTAAAAATTTTCTAGCGTTAACTTCATATAGAGAGATTAAATCTTCAAGTGGATATATTTTAGTTAAATTGATATCATTAATTTCGATTAGTGTTCTTTGAATAATTTTTAGATAATAATCAAATTCGAGGTTTTGATCGATATTATATTTTACCTCATAATATTTTTCAGCATATTCAGGAATTTCATATATATATACATCATAGATATTATAAATTCCTGTAGTGTATCTTTCTAAAAGAATTTTATCTGTGATTATTCCTTTTTTTTCAAATTTATTTGTTTTAAGAATAGGTTTATTAAATAATAATCTTTTTAAAAATAAAGGATATTGAATTTCGTAATTAAAATCATTAAGATCATTAATGATTTTAAAAAGTTCTAAACTTTGAAATGTTTGAATAATGTTATTATTCTCTTTAATTATATTATTAATACAATGGTTGCAAGCAAAATCATAATTTTCTGTTATATGTTTATTAAAAAATAAATTAAATTCATCAAATTTTTTCTTGAAATAAATTGGATCAATTAATTTTTTTATAATAATATTTATCAATTCAAAAGGAATATTATGTTTACATTTAAAATCTTTATAAGGACATATATCAATTCTTAAATTTTTGATTTTTAAAAGATAATTTTTTATTTTTTTTAAATTTTTAAAATAATCAATTATATACGTTATTTGGGAAAACTTTATATCTTCATTTAATTTTTCAATTTTAATTCCTTTTAATTTCTCATTTTTAATTGAATGAAGGAGAGTAAGAAAGCATATTATACACTTTTGAGATTGAAAAAATAAATGATCTTTAAATTTACAATTATTACATTTGATTAATAAAAACTTTTCTTTTTTACCCTCTAAATTCTCTTGAAATATAAAACAATAATGATTTGTGCTTAATTCCATTAATTTTATATTTAATATAAATTTTTTAAACGACTCTATTTTTGTAAACTCAGAATACAATTAATTTCCATTATGCTTTAAAACTTTTTTAGAAAAATTTATTTATTTTAATAAATTCTGTATCAAAAGAAAAATGTGATTACATATGGCTCATCGAAAAAAGCACGCCCCAAGACATGGTTCATTGGCCTTTCTTCCAAGAAAAAGAGCATCGCAAATTAAAGGTCGAATTAGAAACTGGTTGGATTACCCTGATGAAATAACTTTTTTAGGATTTGCTGGATTTAAAGCGGGTATGACTCATCTAACGTATATAGAAGATCAAGAAAATAGTCCTTATTATGGAAAAGAGTTGATGAAACCTGTTACAATCATCGAAGTTCCACCTTTAATTCTTATTGGAATCCGTGTTTATAACGAAGATGAATATGGAAAATATGTTGTGGGCGAATTATATTCAAAAGAATTAAATCAATTTTTAGCGAGAAAAAAACCTCTTCCTAATTTTGAAAATTATGATTTTGAAAAAATTAAAGAAGATCTTCTAAATAAAATTAATGAAACAAGTGAAATAAGAGGAATCTTTCAGACACAACCATATTTAACGGCATTACCACGTAAAAAGCCCGATATTATTGAAATCAAAGTTAATTCTGTAAAAAACCCTAAAGAAGAATTTCAATATGCATTAAATTTATTAGGAAAAGAAATAAGGGCAAGAGATATATTTAAAGAGGGAGAACTAATCGATGTTATTGCAGTTACTAAAGGAAAAGGTTTTCAAGGACCTGTAAAAAGATATGGAATTAAAATTTTATCCAGGAAAAACAATAAAATTAGAAGAGCTGTTGCATGCATTGGACCATGGCATCCTGCAAGAGTATCCTATACTGTACCCAGACCTGGACAGATGGGTTTTCACCAAAGGACTGAATATCATAAAAGAATTATGCTTATTGGTGAAAATGAAGAGGAAATTAATCCTAAAGGAGGATTCATAAGATACGGACTTATCAAAAATGATTATATGTTATTATTAGGGAGTGTTCCTGGTCCAAAAAAAAGATTAATTAGACTAAGAAAAACGATTAGACCTGTAAAATCATTTAAAATTAATACTCCTGAAATTACATTTTTAAGTAGAGAAAGTCACCAAAGAAAATAGAGGTAATTCTCATGGATAAAATAAATGTTTATAATCTTGAAGGAAAAAAAAAAGAATTGATTGATCTACCAAAAGTTTTTTTATTTAGACCAAGGATTGATTTAATTCGTTGGGCTAGTGAAGTCTCTCAGAGTAATAAAAAGCAAGCTCAAGGGAGAGATCCTCGAGCAGGTTTAAGAAATACTGCTGAAGGTTGGGGCACGGGTCATGGAATATCCAGAGCACCACGATTGAAGGGGTCGGGGTATCCAACTGCTAGAAATGTCGGGAGAGTCCCCTTCGCTGTTGGCGGAAGAAGAGCACATCCAATTAAAACCGAAAAAAAGATTGATAAAAAACTAAATAAAAAAATTAAACGTATTTCAATAATTTCTGCTATTTCTGCCTCGGGTAATAAATATTGGGTTGCAAAAAGGAATCATCAAATTAATGATATTCCAGAACTACCTTTAGTCGTAGATGATAAAATTCAAACAATTAAAAAAACATCTAAAATATATTCAATTTTGAAGAATTTAGGGTTATATAAAGAATTATTGCGTGTAAAAAATAAAAAACATATTCGAGCAGGTAAAGGAAAAAGAAGAGGACGAAAGTATAAAAAACCAAAAGGTCCTTTAATTATTATAAAAGATGATTTTGGAATTGTAAAAGCTGCAAGAAATCTCCCTGGAACGGATATCTTAAAAATAGATAGGTTATCTATTGATGAGTTAGCACCAGGTGGCTCACCTGGGAGATTAATAATCTGGGCTCAATCTGCATTTAAAGAATTAAATAAATATGAGGAGTATATTGAAAATGGAACATTATTATAAAATTATTAAAAGACCTGTAATAACCGAAAAAACATTTAATCTTATTGAAAATGAAAACAAATTAGTATTTATTGTAGATAGAAGAGCTAATAAAAATCAAATTAAACGTGCAATAGAAAAGATTCATTCTGTTAAAGTAATAAAAGTAAATACCCTCATTACACCAAAAGGGGAAAAAAAAGCGTTTGTTAAACTTCATCCAAATAATAGTGCACAAGATTTAGCAATTGACTTGGGGCTTTTCTAAATTTAATAATTTTTTTAATTTTGATTCATTCAATTTTTTAGGATTCAATATCTTAACTCTTTTTAATAAATCGACTTTTCCAATTTCTAAAAATTTTTCATAATTTTTCTTATTTAAAATTAGTATATAGATTGTATAAGTTGAATAAAATCTTTTAAAAACTTTATTTATTAATTTTAGATTAACATTTTCAAAGATTAAAAATAGATATTTTTGACTAATAAAAAACATATTTTTATTAATTTTAAAATAATTAATTTGATTAGATTTTAAAAATTTCTCAAAATAATAATTAAATTTTTCCAAATCCAATAAATTTAAATATTCTGTATAAGAAAACAATTCTAGTAATTTTCTTAAAGAAATTGTTTTTAAACAAAGATTATACCTCCAAAACAAATAGAAAAACAATTTTTCATTTACAGAGACTTTTTTGCAAACTTCACAATTAAAGAAATTATTTATTCTAATTTCTACAGAATTTTTTTCAGTATCATCTTTTTTATAATAAATAAGATACGAACTAATTAATAATTCAATTGACTTTCTATATTTAAAATTAGCAATAAAAACTCCAGGAATTCTTATATCATTTAAAAATTGTAGAAATGTTTTTAATGAAAAATTCCCCTCGTTAAGTTTTTTTAAATCTATTTGAAAAATTTCTAAAATTTTATGTTTTTTATTATTTTCAATTAAAATTAGACCTTTTTTATTTTTAAATTCAATTTGGGAATCCTTATTTGAAAGAATTATTTTTAAATACATTTCTTCTAATTTTTTATCTTTTAATAAAATTAAATCATAAGATTCAATTTTTTCACAAAATTTATTAAAGGATTTTATGATTTCACTTTTTAATTTTGATTGATAATTTATAATATAGTAATAATTATTCTTACAATCAAGGTTTATTTGAACAGAAAAATATGAGAAAAATCCTTTTTCTAACAGTTTAAGGAGAACAGGGATTAAAGAGAAATTATTTTTGGTTTGAATAATACTAAATGCTAAATATTTTTTTTTACGATTTAAACTCTTATAGAATAATAAAGAGTCCTCAATGATATAAGATAATAATTTGAATTTTCCTTTTTTTATCATTATTATTTATTTTAAAAATAAATATAAAAATTCATAATTATCATGTTTGAATTCTTATGATTTTAATCTTTAAATTAAAAATTCTGAAAATGATTAAGATACAAAATATGGAAATAATTATAATAAAGATTAAAGGAAAAAATATCTTAAAATAACCGATATATGGAATTACATATATTACTACTCCTAATATCTCTGATTCTGGAATAAATATAACATTTGATCTATTATATTCAATTAAAAAATAATTATCAGAATTATTAATGAACTTTAAACTTCCATCTGGAACAAGGTTATTATCTCCTTTTGTCATAAAATACCATGTATCGTTTATTTTAATTTTATCAATTGCCCTATGAATAATAGTAGTGTTATTGTCTAAATAATTCCAAAAAATGGGATCATAACCATGTTGATAAAAATATTCCGGACCTTTTATAATTAGAATATCTCCATCTCTTTCGCCTACTTTTATATCTTTAGGATTTTTATATCCTCTTATAACAACATCTCCCACATTTAAAGTAGGAACCATTGAAGGACTAGTAATTACATAAATATATTCTCTAAAAATAATAAACGGAAAAAGTATCATAACATTTAATATAATAATAATTAAAAAAGAAATTATTTGTTTCTTTTTTAATTTTGATTCTTTTAGCATAACCTTTTTCCGAAGGAAATCTTATTAAGTCCGATATTTTTTTTTAATTAAAAAAAAATGATAAAAAACATGAAAGAAGCAATTATAAATTATTTTAAAAAACTTAAACCCGAGATAATAGTTCAATCACCCTCAAGAATTAATTTAATTAATCCTTTAGATGCTGTAGAAGGCGATTTTTGGATGCCATCTGTGGCTATTAATGGTATTCATAATCCTCTTTCCGTATTTATGTACATTAAAAATATTGATGAAGATAGTGTTATAAAAATTTATGATATAAATGAAAATAATAAAATTAAATTAATTAAACAAGACAAAATTCAAAAAGAAGAGGAATTAATTAAGAAACAATTACAAAAAGATTTAAGATTAATATATGGGAGTATATTGAGATTTAAAAAAACTAATTCAAAATTTTGGGAAAATTTTAAAAATAAAAATATTGAACTTGGATATATTACAACAATACCTAAACAGAGTGGCTTAGGAGGTAGTGCAAGCATAATTATAGCTACATTATTCAGTTTTGCAAAATTTTTTGGAATATATAATCGTTATAAAGAATTAAAAAATAATGAACTACCTATTAATAAAGACATTATTGCTGAAATGGCTACTAAAGTGGAGGATGAAGATCTAAATATAACTGCGGGATATGCTGATAGATATATAATTGCTCGTGGGGGGTTATGCTTTTGTTCTTATATTGGAAAATTATATCATAAACAGATGTCTGAAGAACCCCTTGCTATATGTGATCGAATTGATGAGATTTATGAGATTGAGGATCTACCTATAATTATTTGCTATCCTGGCGTATCACATAATAGTGGCTCGGTTCATGATACTTTAAGGAGATTATATTTAAAAAATTCATTTAATATTAGAGAAGATTATTTAAAATTGGCAGAAATTGCATGGAAATCTAGATTTGCCCTAATGAAAAAAGATTGGAAACTATTAGGTCAATTATTTAAAAAAAATACGATTATTATGAACAAAATAATGAAAAAAGCAGGATTCGAATTTGGTATTGGGTTAGCAAATAATATTTTAATAAAATTAAAAGAAGAACATGAAGATGTCTATGCAGCAAAACTTACGGGTGCTGGTGGTGGAGGTTGCGTTTTTGCTTTAGTAAATCCTGATAAAATTAATGATATTATAAATTATTGGAAAAATCAAATAATAGAAATATCTAATGATGATAAATTATTTAGAAAGAAATTTCCAGATTATCCTCTTGAAATTCAAAATAAAATTAAAAATTCGCAATTCTTCCGAATTATAATAGATAAAAAAGGAGTGAAAGAAATTTAAATAAAGAAAAATTTTAAAGAGAGAGAAATAAAATTTGGAGTTGCTTTCTTTTGAGTAAATTTGAGCGATATAAAAAAAAGTCAATAAATTATATTTATCCCCATAAACATTGTCAAAGATGCGGTCAAATGATTGACGAATCAATGAAATTCTGCGAAAATTGCTATAAAATTATTAAGGAAAAAAAAGAAAAAAAAAGATTTAGATTTAAAAGAAAAAATAAAACTAAAAAAAATAGAAAGAATTAAGAACGAAAGGTTTTAATATTCAATCTTTCTAATAACCAATTTTTATCCAATAAAATTAGAAAAGGTCCTAAACGAGGGCCATATTTTTTGCCTAAGATTATTTTATAAAAAGCTTCAAATAATTTCTTTGGAGGTATATTTAATTTTTCTTTTGCAATATTAAAAATTTGATTTTGAATAATATCTTCATCTAAATCATTATTATTAAGGAGAAAATCTCTAAAAAGGAGTATCCCTTGAATTTGCTTTTCCGATAAAGTATTTATCAACGTAATATCTACTTTTTCAGGGATTTCAAAAAGTCCTAATTTTTGAATTAAGATTCTTTTTGCTTTTTGGTCTTTTTCTTCGTTTAAAATTTTTTTTATTTCTTCTAACCATGTTGTAGTTTGGTCTAATAATAATTTAAATTCCTCAAACGTAGGTATATTATTAAAATTCTGTTTTTCTAAAATCTCTCTTGCTTTTTTATAAATTTTTTCAGGATTTAATATTTTTTGTAATTGCGCAAGAAAAATTAATAATTTTAGTGGAAATTTCTCTTTTCTTTCTTTAGGTATTTCTCCCAATTTAATAAGAGGATAAATATATTTGAAAAATTCTATTTCTTCTTTTTGAACTGTATTATTTATCCCATAATACACTTCTTCAATTTTATTGAAAAAATCATAATATTGGGGAAATTCCTCTATACGTAAAGATATATGTTTCATAGGATTTGTTCTCAAAATCAACATCCTAAAAATTTCCGGATCTGCCATCTTTAAATACATTTTAGGGGTAAAAACAATTCCTTTTGAAGTTTTCATATCATAATCTCCAAGCCTTAACCATTCATATGGAACCTTAACCGGTCCTTTATAATTATATAATTTTTTACATAATTCTAGACCCGTATCATAAGCTCCTCCTTTAACACTGTGATCTTTTCCTGCGGGTTCACATGTAGTTTTAAAAATGGACCATTTTGCAGGCCAATCGATTCGCCAATTTAACTTTAATTTATTACTTGATATAGATAATTCATTTTTAAACCCGCATGCATTACATTCGTAAAATACTTTTTGGGTTTTAGAATTATAATTTATAACCCTATTCGGTTCAATTGAACCATCCTCCTTTACATATAATAATCTATTACATTCTTCACATATAACCATTACCGGCATCCAAGTTTTTTGCATTTCTAAAAAATTTTTCTTTTTTTCATCATCTAAGGTCGGTAAAATATATTTTTTTAAAATTTCCTTTATTTCATCAGTATTTTCTAAAGCTATTTTTATTCGCTCTTGCATCTCAGATGTTTTATATAAATTATGAGACCAAATTATTTCATTTTTAATTCCAAAATCATCAAAAGTCATATATAATTCTTGTCCAAAATGATATGCATAACTTTCACAACCGCAATCATTATAAGGACATGGAATAAGAAAAAAAGGTTTACCTAAATGTTGATTTTGAAAATCTTTATCAATATATCCTGGAAAACGTTTTGCAGCATCCATACTGTCAAAAAAAAGATAATTATTAACTTTATATCCTTCTTTTTCAAAAATTCGTCTCAAAGAATCGCAGATTATTATTTCCCGAAGTATTCCGATATGAATGTGACCTGAAGGTGTTTTGCCAGTTGATAAAGTTATTATCTTTTCATTTCTCTCCTTTATTTTATTTACAATATCTTGAAGCCAGTGAATTGAGAATTTATCACTCAAATTTTATTCACAATTTTCTCTTTTTTATTGGTTTTAATGAATAGATTTATTTATCATTTTTGATTTTACTTTATAGTGATCTTATTATGAGGATTGCCGTTCTTAACAAGGAAAGATGTAAACCGGACAAATGTAGTCCATTGGGAGAAAAACCTTGTATAAAATATTGCCCCCGGGTTAGAACAGGGGATAAAACCATCGTTTTAAATCAAAAAATTAATAAAGTTGAGATCATAGAAAATTTATGTTCTGGTTGCGGTATATGTATAAAAAAATGTCCTTTTAACGCTATTAGTATAGTAAATCTTCCTGATCCATTAAAAAATCAAATAACTTATAGATATGGTCCGGATCAGTTTTCATTATTCAGAATGGCTATTCCCAAAAAAGGAAAAGTTTTAGGTTTAATAGGGCAAAATGGAATTGGAAAAAGTACACTGCTCAAAATTCTTTCGGGAGATCTTAAAATTAATTTTGGCAGATTCGGTGATGATGCTCCTGATTGGCATGAGATCATTAATTTTTTTAAAGGTTCAGAATTACAACAATATTTTATTGATCTTAAAGAAAAAAAATTAAAGATAATCCATAAACCACAAAATATTACCTTAATACCAAAATATGTATCAGGAAGGGTTTATGATCTCTTGAAAAAAAGCGATGAAGCTGATAAATTAGAACAAATCTCCGATGATTTAAATCTCTCTAAAATATTAGATAGAGACATTAAAGTATTATCTGGAGGAGAATTACAAAGAGTTGCAATTGCAGCAGCTTATCTTAAAGATGGAGACGTTTATTTAATTGACGAACCTACGTCTTATTTAGACGTTAGTGAAAGAATCAATATGGCAAAACTAATACGCTCTTTAACAGATGATAATAAAACGATTATTGTAGTTGAACATGATTTAGCAATATTAGATTATTTAAGTGATTATATATCGATTTTATATGGAAAACCGGGTGTTTATGGAATTGTTTCACATCCTCAAGGTGTAAGAGTTGGCATAAATATATATTTAAATGGATATATAAAAGATGAAAATGTAAGATTAAGAGATAGTCCTATAAAATTTCATGAGCGCCCTCCACAAGAAAATTTAATGGAATTAGGAGATGTTATTTTTACCTATGATGATTTAGAAAAAACATTAGGAAATTTTCATTTAAAAGTCATTGGTAGTGAAATACATGCAGGTGAAATTATTGGAATATTAGGCCCTAATGGTATTGGAAAATCAACTTTTATTAATCTTATTGCTAATAAAATAGAAGCAGACAATATACATAAAAATGATAATGATGAGAATGTTGATTCAAAGAATAAAGAATTAAAAGTTTCTGTTAAACCTCAATATATTAAAATGGAAGAAGATAAATTAGTCTCTGATTATATTTCAGAAATTAGATTATCACCATATTTTAGTCAATCGTATAAAAAAAGATTGATTAATAATTTAGATTTGGAAAACATTCGAGAAAGAGTTGTTTCTGAATTAAGTGGAGGAGAATTACAAAGAGTAGCAATAGCCCATTGTCTTGCTAAACCCGCCGATATTTATCTTTTAGATGAACCTTCTGCATTTTTAGATGTTGAAATGAGGTTACAAGTAGCACAGATTATCAGAAAATCAATAGGAGAGATTAAAAAAGCAGCATTCGTAGTCGAACATGATATAATTACACAAGATTTTATAGCAGACTCAATTATGGTATTTGAAGGTATTCCTGGTATTGAAGGTAAAGCTTTAGCACCTCAAAATTTAAGAGATGGCTTCAATCACTTTTTAAAAATGATGGGAATTACTTTTAGAAGGGATACTATTACTAAAAGGCCTCGTGTTAATAAATTAGGAAGTAGCAAAGATCAATATCAAAAAAGAATAAATGAATATTATTATATTCCTAAATAATTAAATATCTTCTAAAGACTTACCGCATTCATCGCAAAATTTATAAGTTGGCTCAATTTTACTTCCGCAGAAAGGGCAAAATTTCACATCATAATCAATATTTTTAGTCAGCTTTACTGTTCTTTTAGGTTTAAAAATATCTGGATAAAATTTTTTATATGATTTAATTTTTGGAATAAGTAAATTTTTATTTTTCTTACCTCTTCTAATAAAAACAATAATAATTGATGCAATTATACAAATCACAATAATAATTGCGAGAATTAAAAATAAATTTAAATTGAACTCCTCTATTGATGCAATTATATAGAATGTATCATATCCTCCGTCTGAATCAATCGCAATAACTACAAAAACGCCATAATAACTTCCATAAGATATTATTGATTTTGATATATCTCCGCTTAATATTGTATATTTAAAAGCTTTAGGAAGGGAATAAGTTCCAGAAAAAAGCTCTGAAGTTTTTTTATAATCTAATTGTATATAAGAAAGATTTTCAGGAATGATTAGAAAGATATAACCTTCTGCCGAAATTGACACTATAAAAAAGTCAATAAAAACAATTAGAGAATCGGAACTATCCTCAAAATTTACCTCTTCATTAGCTGAGATATTAAAATTGATGGATTCTGAAATATCTATTCTTTGTAAATATATCATGTTTTCTGATACGATTGAATTAAATTTTATATCCTTGAAATAAGATTTATCAGAATTTATTTTAGGATTATAATTTTTTATTTTAAAATAATCCCGTTTAAAAGTCGTTTGCTTATAACCATCTGAACTGTTGGAATCAGTATAGAAAAAGACATAACCTCCAGGATCACTCGATTTAGGAATATATATTGATTGATATAATCTAGGAGATTTTTCATTTAATTGATTATTGATTTGATAATTATTATTTTTGTAAATAAATGGAGTACCCGAAGTAGTACAATAATAAATCGTGAGATTGGAATTTTGTAAATTTAATTTTATGTCAATATTGTTAGAACTCGTAGAAGCTCTATCTATTGAGTCATACAAAATATTGTAATTTAACACTTTAGGAATTTTTGATTTATTTAGAAACAAGATATAAAAGGTTCTGGTGTATTTTTTTCCGTTATATTTTAGTGTAAAATTTAAGGAATAAGGGTTATTAGAATAATTAAAAAAGCTAATAGAATTATTATAATAAATTCCCGCTCCAATTTCATTTAATTTAATTAATTTTTCTCGATT
>CAZVTX010000040.1:14247-16498 GCA_964629395.1 uncultured archaeon | reverse complement strand
TTTATGATGATGTTAAACCTGTTCTTGAAAAATTAAAAAAAGCAAATAAAAAAATCGCACTTGTCTCTAATACTGCAGATTATATTGTTGATTTTATATTAAATGAATTTAAATTAAGCCATTTATTTCATGAGAAATTTGGATTAGGATTTGAAAAAGACCAAGAAGTAGCTAAACCTTCTCCTAAAGGAATATTACATGTTCTTAAAAAGTTAGGTTATAACAATAACGGGAATGGAAAAAATTGTAATGCTATAATGATTGGGGATTCAATAGTCGATATTATTGCCGCTAAAAGGGCAAATATCGCTGCATGCTTAATTAGGAGAATACCCGATAAATATTCGGGAGAAATTCAGAAATGGAAATATAAGCCTGATTTTATTATTGATAATCTTGAAGAATTATTAAAATTATAAATTAATGTTTTTTATAAAAACAGAAATTTTGCCTTTTTATCAATTATAAACAAGAACTCGCAAAAGAAAGAATTTAAAAACCCATTGTTTATATTTAAGGAAGCAGGTTCAGCAGATTCCTCTTCAGATGAACTTTTATTAATTTCAAGTACTTTAAACCAAAGCACTATATCTGTGTCATAAAGTTCATCTTCAGGAAAACCATAGCTGAGCGCATCTTCTCCGGTAATATCATCCTTCCCATCTTTATCTTTATCAATACAAGCTTTAATAAGTTCATAATTTACAACATCGCCAACTTTCTTACCAATAAGTTTATCATAAAAGCCCTGAATCAGTCCATCTTTACAATCATCATCATAGCGACTGCAAACATTAACCCATGTATTTGTCTTTTTTATAGAGGGGTCTTCATGATTCTCATATTCATCAAGAGTATAAATTTCATAATCTAATTTGACCAAATCATGTTTTTGAACACGTTCTACATTTGAGCCAAAAGTTACAGCGAATAGAACAATAATTACTATAAAAACTGTTATTGCGATTATTGCCATATAATAAGGCGTATAATTTTTATAATCCTCATATTCTTCATAAGATTCTTCAATATTTTTTTTAGTTTTGGCAGATTTCCGTTTCTGAGAGAGTTTAGGGTTATGCTTTAACTTTTTATTCTTAGCCATTTGATAATAAATACGATGGATATAAATTAATATTTTTTGCCTAAAATAATCTAAATTTGAATTATAATGATAAATTAATCAATTTTGATTAATATGTTAATTACTAAAAAAATAAATATCTAATTTAACTTCTATTTTATATTAAGAAATCTTTAGAACTTAGAGCAAGCATGCCGACAGAACAAAAGGATGAACAAGAATTACGTTTAAAAGTTTGGAAAATAATTAATTTAGTTCAAGCAAATCAATTATTTATCCATTCTAAAAATTTAGAAATTAGTTATTATAATGAACAGAAAAATAAAATTGAAAAAAAAATATTACCAGAAATATTGACCTTATGCGTTTTAAATGCATTAGTTCCTAATTCCGCCATGTTATTAATTGGAGGACACGGTGGTGGGAAAACAACGTTAGTAAAATTGCTCGGCAGAATGTTCACGGGAATGTCTTTAAATGAGATTGAAAATGGAATAATTCGGGGTCACCCCCAGCTCACAGAAGAGAAATTAGTCGGAACTTTAAAATTAGGTAAATTAATGAAAGATGGAATAGAAGAAGTTGAATGGAGAGAATTTGTGAAAAATTTTTGGAAAATTATTGATGAGGTAAATCGGCTTACGCCTTATGCACAAGATATATTATTATCTCTTTTAGCTGAGGGAACTGTTAAATATTATGATGAAGTCACTACAATTTCGGATTACTGCCTTTATGCCACTATAAATCCTCAAGATGTCGGAACATTTAAACTTTCAGAGCCGTTTTTAGATAGATTTGGTATTTCAATTCCCATCTCAATGCCTCAGAGTGAAGATTTACAATTAATATTAACTGGAAAGGACGAAAAATATAGCGGTTATGAAGAGCTAATTCAAGTTCCAAGAATTTTAAGTATTGAAGGGATAAAAGGAATTTGGTATTACGTAAATAAAATGCCGTTAAATAATGAAGTAAATGATTATATAAAAACAATAATAAGGGAATACACTTTATGTTTACGAATAGATAAGGGAAATTCCGAAAACCTTAAACCCAGCACAGGACTCTGTTCTGGATGTCACTTTAATACAGATCAAAATATTTGTAATAAAATAAACTCAATATTAAGCGTTAGGGTGGCTAAAGATATATTGAGATATTCAA
>CAZVTX010000040.1:0-14147 GCA_964629395.1 uncultured archaeon | reverse complement strand
TGGGAAAAAACTTTAAAAGAATTCTATTTTCCACCTTTAAATAAGCCGCGTTTTGTTTTTGATTATACAAATATAGAAGGTTTTTATATTGATCCCGATCATAAATGGCAAATAACTATGAATCTTGCTAATGTCCCCCTCTTAGATAATGATGAAGATTATATCCGATATATTCAAGCAATAGCTATGCATGAAGTATCACATTATGAAATCATACCTTATGATGGCCTTACCCATGCCCGATTATTAAGAGCAGCTATGAAGCATGTGAATAGATATCATGCACCAATAGTAGTGAATGTATTTGCCGATTTGATGATTGACAAAATTCTACATGATAAATATCCTGAAATGATGGAATGGGAATTGAAGAAAACATATCAGCATGTTATAGAGCAAGAAGGGAATAATATAAGTAAATTTTTCTTATTTATGATAAGAGCCTATGAAAAATTATGGGATACGGAAATTAGGCAAGAAAAAGATGATGATGATATAATCGAAACTTTAGTAGATAAAATAACTGCTATTATTCTAGAAGATTTTGAAGACGAAACTAAATGGGAACTTAAAGTTAGTAAAATAGCGTATCATCTAAAGAACTTAATATCAGATACATTTAATATAATTGGTTTTGGAGTTAAATGCAAGGATGGGAACCGAGCAAAAAAGTCCGGCGATGGACGTGTTCGCATCGAGGTTCCTGAGGATGTTCTCGAAATTATGGGTAATCCATTAGAATCTAAAAATCGCGATAAAATAAATGAAGAGAATGATGAAGAAAAACAGAGAAAGGCCGAGCAATTTGCTAGTGAAACACCATTTTCGGAATTCGGAGCTCCCGCCAGTGAAGCAGGGATTCTTATTGAGGGTGATGCATTGGCAACATGGTATCGAGGACTTGCTAAAAACCTTATTGAAATAAAAATTTATGAAGAAAAACCCGGAGGTCAAATACCGATTTATATAGAACCTTGGAGAATAGGAGAACCATTAGAGGATTTAGATATTGTACAAACACTTTTAACTTGTCCCGTTATTATTCCAAATATAACAACAAGAAAATGGAAATATGATCATGGACCGGGAATCGCAGTTGAGAAGCAGATTCCCGATCTACTTTTAGTGCTTGATTCATCAGGTTCTATGTTTTGGAATTTTAATGCTAAAAGGGAGAACGCACGAGGTGAATATCATATCGCATTAGTTGCATCTTTTGCCGCTCTGCACTATGCTGCTAGTAGGGGTGTAAAATTCAGCGTAATAAATTTTTCAAATATACCCTATATTTGTCCATGGACTACGGATTATGAAATGGCGGAAAAAATATTATTAAAATATCAAGGAGGCGGAACAAATCTTCCCACAAAAGCAATTCAGTCGCAAGTGAATAAAGCGGATGGGAAGGTTCTTGTTATATTAATTACGGATTTTGGGATCTATAATTGGGGTTCCTCCGTTAAAACTCTTATAAACTTAGCAGAAAGAGGCCATAAAATAGTAGGATTCTTTATAGGTTCAGATAAAATACCGAGGGACAGATTTAAGAAACTTTTAGATAAAGTTTCATTATACCCCGTAAAAAAAATTGAAGATCTTATAAATTTAGTTATTGAAGAAGTTAAAAAGCATTATGATTTAGCTTTTTGAAATTTAGCGACTTGTTCTAATGCTTGTTTAATATTTAAATTTATTACAGAAGTTAATCCATGTGTATTAGATACACCAAGGAGCTGGTCGGTCTTAGCCATAGTAACATCTCTGTGTGTAATCAATATAAATTGTGACTTTTCTGAAAGTTCCTTTATCATAGAAGCAACTTGCATAGCATTATAATCATCTAAAGCCGCATCAATTTCATCTAATATATAATAAGGCGATGGAACATACATCTGAATGCCCAAGACTAATGCAATTACGGTAAGAGTTTTTTCACCACCAGACATTGCCTGTGTAAGACACCATTTTTTACCGCCAGGTCTAGCAAGCATTTTTACTCCGCCTGCAAATGGATCTTCTTCATTTTCTAATTCTAATTTCGCCTCTCCTCCAGGAGATAATTTTGCAAAAATTTCTTTAAAATTACTATTTATACCCTCAAATGTATTAAGAAATGCTGCCTTTTTCTCTTTTTCAATCTTTTCAATAAAATCAAGAATGGCATAGCGTTCTTCTACGACAATCTCATGTTTTTCGATTAACTCATCATATCTCTTTTTTATTTTATCGTATTTTTTAATTGCTCTCATATTAACGGGTTCCAATGAAGCTTTAATCCGTTTACATTCTTCAATTAAAGTTAGCAGTTTTTCTGAATTCATTTTAAATAATTCTTCTAATTGATCGTTTTCCTCGATATTTATTTCAAATCTATTTGATAATTCCTGTGATAATTCTTCTTTTTGTCTTTCTAAATTATTTTTATTAATGTCTAAAGTATTAATTTTAATATTTTTGGGATGAATACTTGATTTTAAATCTTCGAGTTCAATTTTTAAAGCCGTTTGCTTCTTTAGCAAACTTTCTTTTTCTCTATAGAATTTTCCTATAATCTCATTTTTTTCGGTTAATTTCTGTTCTACACTCTCTTTTTCGAGACGTAAATTTTCTATTTCAGAATTAATTTTTTCCAATTCAAATGTATAATGTTCAATATCTTTTTTCAACGAATTTATTTGGTCATTCAATTCAATTTCGGTTGATTCAATTAATTCTTCTAATTGAGTGCGTATCCTCGTAATTTCCAGGTTCAAATTTATTTTTTGCTTCTCTAGATTATCTATTTCATTTCTCAATTGTGCTATTTTTCTGGTGAAATCATTATTTTTCAATAAATTAAGTTTATTTTTAAGTTCAGTTTCCTCCTTCTTTAAATTTGCAAGTTTAGTATTTGTTTTTCTTAATTTTTGTTCCTCAATATTTATTGCTTCTTTAATTTCTGATATATCTTTTATTATTAAACCTATTTCCGAATCAATTTCTTGTAATTCAATATTTTTGCTTTCTAATTTACTCTTAGATACAGCTAATTTTTGTTTGATCTCATTAATATTATTATTCATTGAAATTCTATTTCTATAAATCCTTGTTATTTCTCGTTCAAGCTCTTTCAATCGGTTTAAGTAATTTTGCTCAAGATTTTTTAGATTTGAAAGCTCACTTTCAAGTTCAGGAATTTTTGATTCTTCAATTGATCCAAATCCGATCTGATTTTGATTTCTGATATTTCCACCCGTCATTAAATTAGAAGACTCTATAACATCTCCATCAAGGGTTACTCTTTTAGCATTAACCTCTAATTGTGTTGCGGCATTAATATCTGATACCACAATTGTTCGCCCAAAAACGAATTCAAAAGCCCTTGTAAATAAAGGATTAAATTCAATTAGATCAACAGCTCTACCAATAATTTTATTATTTTGTTTTACGTTTAAAGAAATAGGATTTGCACGTATCTTATCCAAAGGAATAAATGATGCTCTTCCTAATTTATTCTTTTTTAAGAAATTTATACATTTTTTAGCCGTATCCTGACTATCTACTACTATAAAATTAAATTTTCCGCCACCAGCAACCTTTAAAGCCAAATCATAATCCGCCCGTGTTTTACCTAATTGTGCAATTGTACCGTATATCTTCCCGGAAATCCCATTTTGCTTTAATTTTTCGGGATAATCCTTAAGATTTAAGATTGCATCAATTGCTTTATTTCTTGAAAAATTCTTTACAGCTTTTATCTTACTTTTAAGCTCAATAAGTTCAGAATGCTTCAGTTCTATTTGTTTTCTTAATTCCCGTAATTTTTTATCTATAATTTGTTTTTTAGACTCTATATCTTCGGGACTTTTAGAATTATTACCCGTATTTTTCAATTTTTTCTCTTGTTCTTCTAACTCTAATATGTCCTTCTTATATTTATCAATATCAACTAAGATTCTCTTTTTCTTTCCCAATAAAGTTTTATGATTGTTTTCTGTAGTTTTTAACCGATTGTTTAGCACTTTAAGCTCAGAAATAAATCCATTCTTCTCATTTATAACTTCCTGAATTTGATTTTTAAGATTATCTAAGGAATTTTGAAATTTTACGTATTCCGTATTTAGATCTCTCGCCTGTTCTTCACTATGATATAATTCTTCTTTTAAATCTTTTAATTTTTCAGAAATTTCGCTTTTTATAGTCTCTTTTTCGGATAATTTAACCTTTAAATTCTCCTTTTTGACATTCAGGTTTTCTTTTTTATTAATGATATTAACTAACTTTTTTCTGAGCTTGGTAATTTCATTATTATAATTATCTTTTTGAGTCTCTTTTTTTGTAAGCTCTGTCTTTAATTCATTTAATTTTGAAGTTAATTCTTCAAGTTCTTCAAGTTGCAAACTTTTGATTTTATCATTAATTTCTGATAACTCAGTAGATATTTTCATAAGTTCATTTCTTTTTACCAAGGAAATCTCATTTATTTGATTTATCTCTTCTTCTAATTTCAATTTTTTTGAATTGATTTTCTCGATTTGTTTCTCAATTTCCTTTATCTTCTGCATTATAAGGACTTTTTCCGCAGTTTTCTGTTTAATATCATATTCTTGATATTTTAAAGCATCATTCTTTTCTTTTTCAAGAGAATCTAATTGAATTGAGACTTCATTCAATAATAGCGTTATTCTTGAGAGATTTTCCTCCACCTTAAGCAAATCTTTTTCAGCACGTTCCTTTTTTTCGTTATATGACGCGATACCCGAAATCTCCTCAATCAATTGCCTTCTCTCGTTATTATTCATATTAATTATTCTAAAAAGTTCTCCTTGAAGTATCAGGTTTGAAGAATTTGGAATTAAACCAGCAATATCCATTATATCTTGCAATTCTCGGCGCGTTGTTGCCTTGTCATTTATATAATATTTTCCTTGGCCTTGAATATTTATCTTTCGGGAGATTTTTACTGTATCTGAGTCAATTGGAATTCTTCGATCAGAATTATCGAAAATGATATCGACTCTTGCCCATTTTGAAGGTTTTCCGCCGTTAGTTCCGCCATTACAAATAAGGTCTTTAATGTTATTAACTCTCATTTTATTACCTGAAAGTTCTCCGAGAGCGAAAACAAAAGCATCTAAAATATTAGATTTCCCCGAACCATTAGCTCCAACTATAGAAGTAAATCCCTTGCTAAAATTTATTCTCGTTCTCTCCTTAAAACTTTTGAAACCCTCAACGATTAGTGATTTTATATACACCATTTTTACAACATCAATTAATAAATATCCTGTAATATACTAGTATTCTCTAAAAAATATCACAATATATATGAGATAATATCCGTATTTTTTATCAAAGGAAGTAATATGTGGATATTATTAGAAAAAGATTTTTCAATCTTTTATTTTGGATAATTATTTGAAATGAGAGTTATAAATTATAAATGAATTCAAAATATTATATAATTATAAAACTAGGAGTTTAAAAGATTGAATGAAAAAATGTTATCAAAAAAATTGAAGCTTGATGAGATTGACCGTCAAATAATTACGTTAGTCCAGTCAAATCCAAATTTAACGCATACTCAAATAGCTGAGAGGATTAATAGATCCCAACCTACAGTAGGAATGAGAATTAAAAAATTAGAAAAAAGCGGTATTCTACAATTTCAACCGGGAATAAATTTTAAAAAAGTGGACCTTTTTTTATCAGTAGTTTCAATCTCTACTAAAAATCCGGGAGAGATTATGGAAATGGCTAAATATTGCCCTTTTATGCTAAATGCATTTCGTGTAAGCGGAGAACATAATATTTGTATTTTATTAGCCAGTTCAAGATTAGATAAATTGGATAAAATAGTAAATTATCATTTTAGAAAAAATCCCGATGTTGATAAGGTTTCGATGGAGATTGTTGAAGATTTCGCAAAAGATTTTATATATCCTATTGATTTTGACTCAGAGCTTAATGAGCCTAATGATTTTGAAGGTTGCGGAGATAGATGTAAATATCGATTAATAAAAGGAGAAGGAAAAGTTTAGACATATTTGAATTATTCTTTAAAATTTAATCTTTAATCTTCTTCTTGATTTTTTTCAAAATCAAATTTATATTTAGGAATTGAATCAAGTAAATTACATTCAGGACCACATCTTGTACTATATTTATCGAAATTTTCAATTTGAAAATCAATTGGAATTACAAAATCGTGAATTGATTCGATAAGGATATTCGTTTTAACGCTGATAACATTAGGATCTTTTCGAAAGCATAAATCAATTAACCTTTCAATTGTTTGCAAATCCGGGGCAGAAATGAAACATAATAAATTATATTCTCCTGAAATTTTAAACGCATGGTTAATAAACGGACATTTTTCTATTTTCTGAACAACACTTTCTACATCTTTAGTTGAGATAAAAGCAATAGCAACTTTAAGGTCAACTTTTTTAATATTAAAGCCTACTTGTTTGGTAAGTAAATGTTTTCTTTCGAGCTTAATAATTCTTGCTCCCACTGCGGGTTGGCTTTTTTCGATTTCTTTTGCAATCTCCGAATGCGTAATATTTGGGTTGGCCTCAATCATTTCAATGATTTTTTTATCATCATCATCAATGCCTAATAATTCATTAAAACTTTTTTTCGTCATCACATATTTTCAATAAACGTTATTTTAAATAAACTTTATTTTAACGAAAACAAAAAAATTTCAGAATTTGACAATCAATTTTTAGGATTCAATCACCGAAATGTTTTAAAATATAAAAAATAACATAAATCTGCTAAAAATCTAAAAATTTTCTGATAGCCACTCTTCATATTTCTGCTTTCTCAATTGTTCCGCCCATAAAGTCTTAATATTAGGGATATTAGGTAAGATATTTTCTTTTTTCATTAACTCATATAATTTTTCCACAGTTTTTTCAATGAGAACACTAAATAGAGGAGATTTTTCATGTTCTATTTCGGAAAATTTTTGCTCCGCCTCTTCCTTGATCTCTTTTATAATCTGCACCCATTTTTTTGCAATATTAGTAATATAATTTTCAATATCTTGTATATGTTCGGTATTTAAAATAGGTATAGTAATCTCATATTTCTCGCCATCTTTTCTTATTAAATTATACCATTCTAAATCCATTAAATGATTTTCTAAAGTTTCTTTGGTCCAATTGTATTTTACTTTAGGTTCATATTCATCTTTAGAAATTATCAACGGTTTTGGAGAAAAATTAAGTCTATGATAAATCTCATCAAAAGATTTAGGACCATCGGATAAAATAATTAATATTTCTCGTCTAACACGATTTTCAAGAACCCATGGCACCTCCATTTCGTCCCAAGGTTTTGCCTTATCGAAGTCGAACCAAGGTTCTATTTCATCAACATTTATTTTTCCGACAAATCTATAATTATGATATTTTGTATTCTCTTTCATTTAATACCCTCTTTTATAAAACTTTTAAGATAGAATTAATATCAAGCCAGCCTTTTTTTGCATAAATTATAATACCATTTTCATCAATAACAAATTGACCCGGACATTGTTTTTCCCAACCTTCATATTTTCCGTGAATAATCCCTTTCTTTTTAGCAGCTTTTAGTTTACCGGGAACTTTTGTTAAAGCACTCATAGTCATTAAGCCCAGTCCGTATTCCTTATATAGTTTATCTTTAGAGCTCGGGATTATAGGAAATGTAATATTATATTTTTCAATAAATTCTTGGGCAATATCTTCACCCGATTGGGTAATATATAATATTTTTACTCCTTTCTTCTCAATTTCGGGAAGCTTCTCAATAAGCTCTAATAGTTCTAAATGACAAATCGGACATCCAAAATATCTCGAAAAAATAAGAATTATTTTTTGTTTACCTATTAAATCTGATAAATCAATTGTCCCCACATTATAAGACTTAATTTTAAATGAAGGAGCTTCTACTCCAATTTTTATTTTATTTTTTCCCATTTTTATACCAACTACTTTTTAATTTTATTCTTCTAACATTGCTTCAATTAATACCTCAATAGCCTCTTGTTCGGTGAGCCCTTTAGACATAATTTCATCCAACCATTTTTGCGGAAATCTTCCTAAAGAGGCTTCATGAGATACCGATGATGTAGGGTCTGTTGCCCTAATAAAAGGTCTGGCTCTACATATAGAGCCTTTACCTAAAACAATTTCACTACATTCAACATGTCCGTTACATCGTGGAGCATTTGCCTCTGTAATTCCATACATTAATACTTCTCCGCCATCTCTAGCGGCAGCTTTCATTTTTAGAACGCTCCTTGCTCTCTCACCTTCAAGATAAATAGCATCTCTAATCCTTACTGAATCTTTTTTACATTTTCCAAAAGCACGGATGTTAGATTTTATTACACTATTTTTCATAGCGTAAATGTCTAAAGTAATTTTTACTTTACCCGGAGTACCTTTTGTTAAATTGAAATTATTCTCAAATACACTATTCTCTCCTATATACATATATCCAACGGGAGCAACTAAAGCTCCACTGTTTTCTCCATGGTAATGAGTCTCACTATATGTAAATTTACAATTATTTCCGATATAGAAATGTCCGAACATTTTATGAATTAAACCATTTGCATTTGGAAAACTACAATGTGCTTGCACAGTCACTTCAGTATTATCTTCTGCAATAATTCTTGGAAATATTAATTGAACACCTGATTGTTTTTGAACTCCAAAACATAAATGAACCGGATCTTCTAATTTTGTACCTTCTTTTATAATAATATCAGCAATTATTCCGTTATCTATTTCTTTTCCCTTTAAAATGATACCCTCTACTTGTTCAATTCCCTTTATTTTATTAAAGTCTAATAAAAGCTTGGCACCTCTTCCGTGTCCGGGTAAAAAATCTCTTATATCAATATTATAATCTTCAAGACTTTCTAAAATTTCTTTGGGATAATCTTTATCGGACATTATTCTATTCCCTCTTCTCTTAGTATCCGTTCAATATACTTATCATCAAAACATTGTACACTCGTTTTATTTGAAAAAAGAGTTCTCTTGCAGAATTCCTTTAATCCCGCCATAGAACAATAGCGAACCATAACTCTGGGAAATTCTGCAGTTAAAATAACTTCACCCTGCCATAAAAGTGTTCCGGTATCCGCAACTAAACCAATATCTTCTCTATGAGTAATCAATAAAATTGTCATTTTAAGATCTTTTATTTTATTAAATATGTTAATAAAATCTTCAATTACAATCATATCTAATCCGGCATCAGGCTCATCTAAAATAATCAATCTCGGCCTCATGGCTACTGCTGCAGCTAATTCAACTCTCTTTCTTTCACCGCCGCTTAAAGATTCGTCTATTGTTCTATGCAGATAACTATCGGGTTCTAAATTAACTATTTCAAGAGCTTCGATAACTTTTTTTCTAAGATTTGATTTGTCCTTGATTCCCAAGGAAATATATTTCTCAACCGATAAACCATCAATTCTCGCAGGCTCTTGCCATGCAAGTGTAATTCCTAATTTCGCTCTATCCGTAATACTCATATTAGTAATATCTTTTCCGTCAAAAATTATCTTACCTTGCGTAAGTCGATAATTTTCAAGCCCCATAATCGCATATGCAAGAGTACTTTTACCGCTACCATTAGGTCCAATAATCGCATGGATAGAATTTTCTTTCACACCAAAAGAAGCATTATTAACGATGATTTTATCATTATCAATAGTTGGAATAGTGACATTTTGTAATTCTAATAGCATTTAAGCCACCCAATTGTTATTATCAAGTAGAATAAGGTAGGATTTTTAATATGCTTTTCTAATAAAATTAAGATTATGAATTTTCTTTATCCACAAATATTAATTTAATGATTTTAATCTATAATATATAATAAAAAATTATAGGTTTGGAATATGGTTAAAAAGGAATACATTTGTGAAAAAGGAAAACGCTCCAGTATTATTATTGAAGATTTAAAGACAGATATTAAAGAGGATGCAACGATTATATTAGGATTTGCAGGAATAGGATTAATCGGGCCAATTATTGCAAATCAATTGATAGAACAAATTCCGGACATAAAAGAGATAGGATTTGTTACTTCCGAATATCTTCCTCCGATTGCTGTTTTTTATCACGGTGTTTTAAGGCATCCTTTTAGAATTTTTTACTCTCCGCAATATAATATAATCATAGGGATCTGTGAAGTTCCATTTCAAATTCCTACGGCTTACAATGATCTCTCAAAAACAATATGTAATTGGGCTTTAAGTGAAGATGTTAGAGCAAAAGAGATCGTGATTTTTCAAGGAATCCCGCAAAGAGGCATTATTGATGATTATCCTGTTTTTTATGCGGCTGAAGAAGAAATGATGGAAAAACTTGAAAAAATAGGATTAGAAAAAGTAGAAAAAGGAATAATTGTTGGACCAGAAGCTACAATTTTGAATGAGGCGTTAACAAATAGACTCAATGCTTATGTTCTTTTCACCCCCGTTTTAGAGATACCTACACCTGAGGGTGCTGCTGCAATTATAGAAGTTTTAAACCAATTATATGGATTAAATATCGATACAAAAAATTTAATTGAAGAAGGAAAGGAAATAAAAGCTAAAATGCTTGAATTAGCCCAAAAAGCTCAAGAATATCAGAGGCAACAGCAATTACCAGGACAATCTGAAGGATATACTCAATACTTTCAATAATTTAGTTTTTTTATCATTTTACCTACTATAACAATTATCCTAAAGCGAAATTTTTAATAAACTATAAAAAAAAGGTTTATTATTTTATATCCTTTTATCTAAAATAATTATGCCTAGAGAGAGATTTATACCAGTTCAAATAGACCAAGAGCTTTGCATGCGATGTGAGAGATGCGTCCATGCATGTAAACATAATGCAATTTACTTTGAAAATAGTATACGACGTGTTGATTATTCAAAATGCGTAGGCTGTCTAACATGCGTGCAGGTATGCCCTCGTAACGCCATCGAAGTTACCTCCGTTGAACCAAATGAAGTTTTAACAATTAAGATAGATCATGAGCTCTGTAATATGTGCGGCGATTGTCTTGATAATAACGGAAAATTTTGCCCCCAAAATCTATATTATAAAGATATTGTAAACGTAAATGGCGAGAAAAAGGAAGGAATCCGTTTTAAATATAAAGAAGTATTAAAATGTCAAGGATGCCTTAGATGTGAATCATTATGCCCTGTAGGTGCAATTAAGCCTATTATATATAAAGAATAATATAATCTCTATTTTTTACAATCTATTTAATTTGTTTCAATTTTTTCATCAATTTTCTTAAGGATAAGTGGTTTAATTTCTTCAAACCTTTCAATGACGTAAATACCATCCATTTTTTTTAATTTTTGAATATTTATAATTTCAATATCTCTAATTTTAAGTATTAAAGGTTCTCCGCTTGGTTTTGTTGTTACTATTGGTTCAAGATGCTGGTCAGAAGGGAATAAATATGCAGTAACACCTCCCTTAATTGCTTGAGCTACACAATTGGTTATTAAAGTATCTGCAATACCGTAGACAATTTTGGCAACAGAATTAGCGGAAAGCGGACAACAGATAAAAAAATCATATTTTCCAATTTGTAGGGCACCTGCAAAAAAAGGGATATTAGGAGTTTTTTCTACATGGACTCTTTTTACAGTTTCCGTTAAATATTTCCATTGTTTATACCATTTTACAACTGCAGCACCTTCTTTAGATAGCATTACGGTTATTTCAATATTATCTTTATATATTTCTTGAAGCTCTTTCATTAAGTCTATGGACTCTTTGATTTTATATCCCGTTCCTGTTATTCCCCACATTATTTTAAACATAAATCAAACTAAAATTATTAATTTTTAATTTTTATAATTTTATTTTGATAATTTATTTCGGATTATTTTTAGTTATTTCTTTTTTAAAATAAATAAGAAATATGCAATATTCGCATATAACTAAAAGAATAAGAATTATATTTTCAAGTATGATTATAAAATATTAAATCTTGTATTTAGGTGATTAAGAGATTGAGTAATTCAAAATCAAATGAAGTCAGAACAGTATATTTAGACTATGCCGCTACGACCCCGATGGATGATAGAGTGATAAATGTCGTCTTAAAACATTTTAAAGAAACTTACGGAAATTCTTCAAGTCTTCATTCCATCGGACAAAAAGCAGCTCAATTATTGGAACAATCACGGTCAACTATAGCATCTTTTATTAATGCTAATAGGGAAGATATTATTTTTACGGGTTCTGGTACAGAATCCGACAATATCGCCGTTATTGGTGTGGCTATGAAAAATAGAAAACGGGGAAATCATATTATTACTTCTTCAATAGAACATCATGCGGTGGAAAATCCGTGTAAAATGCTCCAAAAAGAGGGATTTGATGTTACTTTTCTACCCGTAGATAAATACGGTTTAATAAATCTAAAAGAATTAGAAGAAGCAATTACAGATAAAACAATTCTCATTAGTATAATGTTTGCGAATAATGAGATCGGAACAATTGAACCTATTAAAGAAATTGGGAAAATTGCCAGAGATCATGATATTATTTTTCATACCGATGCTGTACAAGCATTTGGAAAGATTCCAATCGATGTGAATGAATTAAATATTGATTTACTTACCGCAACTGCTCATAAGATTTATGGTCCTAAAGGAGTAGGAATGCTATATATAAGAAATAAAGGAATACGTAAAGGATGGGGTAAATATATTCAGTCAATTATGTGGGGCGGAGGACATGAAAGAGAGATGAGACCAAGTACCGTTGCTGTTCCTCTAATCGTCGGATTCGCTAAAGCAGTAGAAATTTGTAAAGAAGAAATGGATGAGGAATCTAAAAGAGAAGCAAAACTCCGTGATAAAATTATAAAATGGATTCTTGAAAATATAGAAGATACTTACCTCAATGGTCATCCAACTAAACGTTTGCCAAATAATGTAAATATTGGGTTCAAATATATCGAAGGAGAGTCAATTGTTTTAGATTTAGATATGGAAGGCATTGCCGTATCAACGGGTTCCGCTTGTTCTTCAAAGTCTTTAGAACCCTCACATGTATTATTAGCAATTGGATTGAGACCAGAAGAAGCTCATGGATCTATGAGAGCTACAGTTGGAAGATTCACTACTGAAGAGGATATTGATTATTTTCTGGATAAATTACCCAAAACAATTGAGCGATTAAGACGTATGTCTCCTCTCAAAAAAGACGTAAAATATATGTTTGAAGAATCTGAAAGCCATACTCATAATCATTCGTAGATTATTTCAGAGCTTTTTCTATTTTTATTCTTTAATTGTTTTTTATGAAAAATCGAAATTATTTTTTGAAAAGAATATTTCCTTTATATAATGAGTTTTGAGGAATTTCGAATTTCTAAGCAAATTATTCCAGTAGAACAAAAATCAGAATTATATGATTCCTTAAAGATAAAGTCATATGAACAGAAGTTAAAATTAATGGAAGAGAAAGAAATTCCTCAAAAACCAATTAAACACGTGTTAAATCATCTTTTTTTTAGGAGTCCATATATTTCACGAAAAACACGTGAGTCAATAACCAAAATAATTTATTTCCCGGAAGCTAGAGTAATTATACTTATTACAGAACACGGAAAAGAGTTAATTAGAAATAGATCGAGAATTGTGGAAGATTATGGCTGGTTTATCTTTATTGCAGAATCAGAAGAATCATTAGAAAAAAAAAAAAAGAAGGAAAAGGCAGAACCAGAACCGGAGAAAACTATCAAAGAGGAAGAGTTCAAATATAAGAATAATATCATCCCTCTAAAACAAAAAATTAATATGCGTGCGCTGTATCGCACTAAAGAATATAAAAAATATATGGATTTTATAGAAGAAAATCAAATTGAGCAAAAACCAATTCTAGAAGTTCTCGATGATTTCTTCTTTAAATATGATAAAGTTCCGAAAAAAGAAAAAGAAGCAATTAAAAAAATCAATTATTATAACGAAGAAAAAGTTGTTGTTATTAAGGCATTATTTGGAGATAAGATGTATGAAAATTTAGATGATTTAGTAAGCAGGTATGGATGGTATTTTTATATTACAGGTGTTCCCGTTGGAGAAAGTGAGATTTCTTTAGCAGTGGATAAAGTAGAAAAAAGATTTAATG
>CAZVTX010000039.1:0-16578 GCA_964629395.1 uncultured archaeon | reverse complement strand
TTCAGAACCAGACCCTAATAGGGCAAAGTTGGCTAAAAAAATGGGTGCTGATTACATTATAAACCCTACAAAAGAAAGCTTTGTAGAGAAAGTAAAAGAATATACTGATAGTGAAGGTGCTGCATTGTATTTAGAAGCAACGGGGTTACCTCATATTGTTACTGAAGATATTCAAAATGCTATATGGGAATGTAGGGCTGTTAATAGCACAGTTGTAATCGTAGCAAGAGCCGAACAAAGAATGCCTGTCTGCGGTGAATATTTCCAAGTTAAAAGAAGTAAAATCGTAGGTGCTCAAGGACATTCTGGACATGGGACTTTCCCAAATGTTATCTCATGCATGGCTGCAGGTATGGATATGACTCCTATGATAACAAAAGAGATTAGTCTTGAAGAAGTACCGGAAAATCTAAAATTGCTTCAAACCGACAGAGAAAATTGTAAAATTTCAGTTGTAATTGATAAATAATTATTTTAATATTATTTTTAAAAACTCAATAGAATCTTTTGCGACTTCTTTAAACGATGGTTTCATAATTGTTTCTATAGATACAAAACGATCATAACCATGTTCTTTGAATATATTGAGAAAATTTTTAAAATCAAAATGTCCTGAACCAGGTGCTCTGCGGGTCGTATCCGCAAGATGAATATGCTTAACATAATCGGTAATTTTTCCCAAATATTCCCATATTAAAACGGGATCCTCTTCTAGATTAACATGGAACGTATCCACCAAAAGTTTTAAATTATCTGACCCGATTTCATCAATTAGATCAATTGCTTCCGAAATAGTATGAAAAGAATCAATTTCAAAACTATTAATTGGTTCAAAAACTAAAATAACATTATTATTTTCCGCAATTTTAACACATTCTTTCAGACTAATTTTAATATTAGATTTTTCCTTTTTTGGATTATTTTCATAATTATAGCGACCTCTTATTAATCCAATAATTACTAAAGACCCCGTTTCTCTTGCAAAATCAATATATTTTTCCGTTCGTTCAATAGCCTTCCTTCTTATTGCTTCATCTTGATGACCGTAAGAAAAACCAAATCGAATATATGTGCTACCCGTCCCTATTGCTGAAATCTCTAATCCATAAGAATCTTTAATTTCATTTATCTTTTTAACATCCAACTTTTCAGGTTCTAAAAGACTTAATTCAATTCCATCATAATCTAATGATTTTAAAAAACTACATAATTCGGTGAATTTATTCAATATTTTCTCTTGAGGTGATTTTGACTCGTTTAATCCCGAAACTATACTTAATTTCATCATTCTATAATATCTCTTATTATTAAAAAATTTAACAAATACTTCATTATCTTTTATTAAAAAAATAAATTTATAAAGTGAGATTAATAAAATGACCGATTGGAATTTACCCCCTAAAGGAGGGCATATGGATTTACCGGATGGAATCTATTTACAAACGATGACAATTGAAGAAATTAAGGAACGGGTAAAGAAAAATGATTTAATTATTATTCCTATTGGCTCAACGGAAAACCATGGTCCTGCGGCATGTATAGGGGAAGATACATTTTTAGTTACAAGAATGGCTGAATTAGTTGCCGAAAAAACCGGTTGTACTGTTGCTGAACCTATTTGGTATGGAAGCCATCCTTATCATCATTTAGGAATGCCCGGAACAATAGTGGTTCCTGAAGAGATTTTTAAAGGAATGGTCAGAGCTGTAATTGCGGGTTGCTGGAATATGGGCTTTAGAAAAATGATATTATTGAACGGACACGGTCATGAATATGTAATTCCTTCTGCAATTCATGAATGGGCTAAAAATTATCAATTACCCGCCGTCATTTGTAATGTTAATTGGTATCATGCAATTCCGCAACATTGCATGGATAAAGAGCATGGAGGTCCATTTGAAACACCTTTTATCCATGCCGATGAAGCTGAGACCTCTTTTTCAATGGTATTATTCCCCGAAATGATAAAAAAAATTAGTCCAGATCGTGATAATGAACCTATTAGTTGGATTCCCGGTCATGTTGATAAAGCCGGAAACGTATATCAAATGCCGATCAAATGGTACGGACAAGTAGGCTTCGGACCAATAGAACTCGCTGCCTATCCAGAAGGACATGTCGGGCATCCAAGTAAGGCCTCGTTTGAAAAGGGAAAACCGGGAATTGAAGCCTTACTTGATTATCTGGTAAAATTGGTTAATGATATTCTTGAAAAATTTCCCCCGGGAAAATTACCTCCAATTGACCAAATAACTCAAAGAGACCCTAAAGAAATTGAGCCTTATATTAAAGGACCGCTTAACGGCGGTAAGAGTATCTATGAATTAAGATATCCCCCTTAAATTTAAATTCTATTTTTCAATTTTTATTTTTTAATAAATAATTTAGTTGGAGATAGTTCCGTTATTGCATTAACGATACTATGAGCTAACTCATTCTTTTAAAAATAATTTTTTAACTTTGTCGGGCAAAATAAAACCTAAATAAAACATAATTGCACTTAAAGTTAAAATCGTTCTTGTAAAAACAACAATAACAGGTTCAAGGACAAATAATGCCTCAATTACAGCACCTGTAGTGAAGGAAATGAATGCTATTAGTATAAATTTACCTTTCAATCGTACTTCTGGATAACTTGAGGTCATAGATTTGAGAGCAAATAACACTCCTGTTATAATTAAAATAATTATAAAAATTATGAGAAATAAGGACATGAATATGTTCCAGGTAATTTGAAATGGCCCTTTTCTATACTCACCTATTAATTTTTCATCTTTTAACAATAAAGAATAAAATATAATTTCAAAAATGATACTAAAGATAATAGCAAATCCAATAATTATTTTTTGATGCTGTTTTATTACTAAATCTGTAAATGCAATTAGCCAAAATATTAAAAATAAAGGTAAAAAGGAATAAATCGTAAGACTAAAAATTGATGGAAGAGTTTGCTTGATTATTAAAATTAAAATTATATTAATCGCATCTCCTAACCATGGAAAAGACATCCCGATCCATGAAAGCCCCACTAAAAATAATTCTCTTTTCTTGAACTCAAAATATTTCAGAATAATTTTCAATCCGAGTACAATTGAAATGACAACAAACATTAAACTTAAAAATCCTTGTAAAACTTCTTCGAATTTTAAATCAGCAATTCCTATCATCATTATAAATAAATATAACTCTATTTTATTTTTAAGATTTTATAAAACCAATCAATTATTTGAAATTCTTGTAAATATTGATTAATGATTTTAAGTTTGAAATTTTACATCTCTCTATCGTGGTAGACAATAGTAAAATTTTTTATTTAGTAAATAAATTTAAAGTATTCTTTATTTAGCTATCTATATATAAATATTTAGATGGATATTATGGATGTAAGTGATTATACTGAAGAAAATAATATAAATTATGATAATATTTGCCAATTTTGCGGAACGCCTCTATATTATCTAAGAGGAGGAAATCTTATTAAAGAAACATGCGTAATTTGTCCAAATAAATTATGCAGAAAATGTTCTCATGGAAGTTTATGCAATTATCATTATAAAAAACTTAGTTTAAAATCGCAAAAAAGAGTAAAATTAATTAATGGAAGTTTTGAAATTATTAAAATTCCGCTATTTTTTATATATCTCATTATATTTTGTCTTATTTGTTTTATTCAAGATAATCCTATTTCAAGATTTATAAGAGATTTTCTTAATTATTTGACCGGTCTTTTATATTTTTTTATAGTTTTCGTATATTTAGGTTTAATTTTATTAATGTTTTTATCTGATTCTTTATTTACTGTTATATTTTTGGGATTTATTAAAAGAAGATGGATAAAAAAAATAACTCTTAAAGATTATAATCAAAATGATAAAAGTCAAAATTTTTAATCTAATTTAGAACCGCAATAGGCGCAATAATCTGCTTCTTTATTTTCAATTATCGTGCCGCAATTTGAACAATATCTTCCATCTTTTTCTCTATTTAATGAAAAAGTCATTAATTCGCCCGTCTTTTCCGAGAATTTTCCGATCAATTCTCCGCTTGCCTTCAGGTCCAGAATGACTGCTTTTACATCCTTTTTAGAGATTCCCGTTGCTTTAACAATATCCTCTATTGTTGCATTAGGATTTTTAAGAAATTCTGACTTCACAATATTCCGAATCTTTTTACGATTTGATAATGCAATAAATTGAGAGGATAATATTGCAATTCCAATACCAAATAATATTAATCCTCCAACAATAGAATCCCATCCTTCAACAATATTTTTTATACCTAAATAGAGAAAAATTCCCGCAAAAATTAAACCGCAAATGGAGAATCCTTCAGAATATTGATTTTTTTCATATTTCATACCTTATTTAAGGACTCTTATTTTATAAAATTTTAAGAGTCCAATTTTAAAATTGAAAAATTATTTTAATTTAAGAGTCTATTAATCCAGAAAAAAAAATATTAAAATCTTTTCAATAATTAACCTATCTCAATCGAATTATTTATAATTCTAAAAACAGTAGTTATCTCGATTTGGTCTTCCATCAATAGAATAATAATAACTTCTAAAATCTTAATGGAAAGAATATAATAATTAGCAGAATGAATTATGTTAAAGTCGGGTTTATCGATGCCTATATCTTCCGTTATTTCTTCCGCCAATTCATACATCTGAGACACATTTAAGGCTATGGAAGATTTGTTAAATTCATCGCTGATATACGCTTTTTTAACGGCTCCATTTTCGGAAGCGATAATTATAAAATAAACCGAAGAGCCTAATTCATTAACAAGATTATTAATTATTAAATCTAAATCTAAACTTACACTCATTCCTTATAATATTATTATCTGCAATTAATATATATAATACGAATACAAAAAATTTGGAAAAAGAGCATTTTGCCTTTTTTTAATCTATTTTTTTACATTCTTATCTATTTTAAAAATTTCAATTTTATCCTAATTAAAAAATATATTAGAATTAAGATTATTAATTTTTTTAATGAAAAAAAAAAATTAAGATTAAAATATGTCAAGATACAAGTATGGCGTAAATTTATTATTATGGACAAGTAAATTCTCTAAAAATGAGCTTTATCTGTTAGAAAAGGCAAAAAAACTCGGTTGCGAAGTTGTTGAAATTCCCGCTTTTAATTTGGATATTTTTCCGGTGGAAGAAGTCAAACATGAACTTGATAAACTGAATTTAGAGGCATGTATCTGCTTTGGCTGCGCTCCAGATGCGGATATTGCCTCTCTTGATGATGAGATTCGGGAAAAAGGAATCCAACAGCTTAAAAGAGCTATAGAAATAACAAATAATATCGGGGCAAATAAAATCGGCGGTGTTTTATATAAAGCGGGAGGGGTATTTACAGGTAAAGCTCCTACAGTGGAAGAATGGCAGCGTTCGGTAAATGCAATGAAAAAAATTGCAGAATTTGCTAAAAAACTTAAGGTTGATATTTGCATTGAACAAATTAATCGATACGAGACATATTTTATAAATACTTGTGAAGATGCAATAAAATATTGTAAAGATGTAAATAAATCCAATATATTTATTCTCTTGGACACGCACCATCTCACACTCGAGGAGCTTAATTTTTATGATGCAATTATAAAAACTGGGAATCTATTGAAACATTTCCACACAAGTGAGAATAATAGGGGTATTCCAGGAACGGGTATTGTGAATTGGGAAGAAGTATTTCGAGCATTAAAAAATATAAAATACAATGGATGGCTTGTTATTGAATCTTTTTATGTAGGATTTGGGAATATCTGGAAGCCGCTTGTAGAAAATCAAGAAGATATTATTAAAATAGGCATTAAAAATCTAAAGAAAATAGAAGAGAAGTTTCATCTCGACTTAAATTAATAGAATAAGGCTAATATGGTGGGCCCGGGAGGATTCGAACCCCCGACATCCCGGTCCGAAGCCGGGCGCCTTGTCTGAGCGAACTCAAATGAGTTTTGCAATCCAGACTAGACTACGGACCCATGAAAAATGAGATTTAAATTCTCTATAATATAATTCGTGAATAATTTCTAAAAAAACTTTTTATAGAACAAAAATTAATATTGATGAATATAATGACCGATATAAAAGAAGATACTAATATTAAAGATGACATCGAAATTGCAAAGTTCTTATTGAGAGACACAATTTCACTAAGAAATGAAATCCATTTTACAGATGTCAGAGATTTAGTCCATCCTCTTGTTTATACACCTGATTTAAAGAAATATCCAACTATGAATTTGATTCCCGCATTGGATAAACCTAAAAATGGGGAATTAAAAGAACTTTTTCTTAAATTAATTGAATAGAGAGAGAATTATTACGTTTGGTCATATTAAAATAGATATTTTTAAGCTTTTTTCGTTAGCTGATATAAATCTTGCATAAATTTAATAAAATGAAGAGCATAACGTAGAGAGCCCTCAAGAACGATATGCCCTTTCGCATAATATTCTTTTGCTTTCACTAAATCCCTAAAAATATCAAATATATGCTCGGATTTTACATAAACCTTTAATTTTACATCCTTTTTATTTTTATTACTGTATTTAAAATTAAATGTGATATCCGAAAATTCAATCCAAAAAGAAAAATCTAAATCTATAATATTAATCTGGCATGAACCTTTTAGTAAATTTAACTCTTCTTTAAAGATAGCCCCATCTTGCAATATCTTTTTCATATTTTTAAGAGCATTTTCAATAATCCCTTTAATTTGATCAATACTATTCACAAATCCTTGAGAGGGGCTAACCTTATCCTGCAAATTAATCACTTCATTTATCCACGTTTATTTTTTGGACTACGGCAGATATATAATTAAGATTATTATTTTAATTAATTATTCCTATAATTTTTTTACAAACTAGATCAATTTAACTTTTTTGATGAATTAAAGAATGCTTCAAGAAAATATGTTATATAAAAAATTTTCGTTAATGCTAACGTATATGAAGAAAAAATTAATAAGATTTGGATTTTAAGTAGTTATATTAGAAAAATTTTTATAAGTTTCACTATTTAGTTATCAAAGAGAATTAAATATTCTCATCATACTAAAGCGCCTCAGTAGTGTAGCCAGGTCCAGCATTCGGGACTGTCACTCCTGCGACCCGGGATGTGCTCCCTTGTTGAGAGCGCACGGGAATTCAAATCCCGGCTGAGGCGCCATTTATTCCTTCCTATTCTTGATTCTTTTTAAAGCTTATATAAATAATATAATGTGGGAATAATAGCAATTATAATTACAAAAGAAGTAATTATAAAAGCGATATCAATTCCTAATGAAGCAAGAAAGCCGCACATGATTTGAACGCTAAAAAATCCTATACCAATTACGCTTTCCAGCATATTTGCATATTTTGACGTATTTCGCTTCATATTCAATGCCATTATAAATTTTAAAGAAAATCCATACATTAATCCGGAAAAAAATCCTAAAATTATGAATAAAATAAAGAAATCTATGAATTGTTTTGTCATTGAGAAGAAAAATATACAAATTCCTAAAACTAAAATACAAAAAATCGGTAATCTTTTTAAATATTTTAAGGAGAAAAATGCTGCTATGCCTGTTCCTATTAATTGAAATAGAACGCAGAAAAAAGTTTGGATATATACCGTAAATGATTGAAAACCTAAAATCTCCGAGAGAATCGGATATAGAAATAAAGGAGCTCCCTTAGAAAGCGTGAAAATAAAAACTATAATAACTGGCAAAATAGGAATTAAATTTAAATTAGCTAATTTTAAATCATTTCGATTCAAATTTTTTGATTCTAAACTTAGATTTTTTTTTAATTCTAACCCCTTCTTTAAATTAATTTTTTCAGGTTCTTGAAAGAACATTATTGCGATTATAAAATTTAATACTACAAAGAGAGGTGCGATATAAAATATAAGAACAATATCGTTAATAATGAATAAAAAAATCGCACCAATTAAATAGCCGCCCAAAAGTCCTGCATTCCATGAAATATTATATCTTGACATCATTTTTGTATGATCATGTAAAATATTATCAGAAATGCTTGACTGCAAATTTGTCCAAAACATTCCTATACTAAATCCTTCAAAAATTCTGGAAAATAAAAAAATGATGGGATGCAATGTAATATAATAGATAAATTGTGCAAATGTTGTTAGTCCCATCGAAATTTCTACGCTTTTTTTACGTCCTAATCTTTTAGATAATTTATATAATAATATTGGCGAAAAACAATAAGAAATTGCTGTACCTGCTGTTAAAAAACCAATTAGAAAAACCTCTATGTTTATTCCATAAAAATATATTGGAATTGCAATACTAATTAAAGCATTATTAACCGGATAGAAAAATGCAAGCAAGAGTATAGGCCAAAATCGCCATTTTTTATCCTTATTTTCTGCATTCATATTATTTTCAATCTAAATTAATTACAATTTTTAAAAATTTTAATATCAGAAAAAATTATCGAAAAATTGTCAAAATAATTAAATTAGGCGACAAAATAACCACGATTATTCTTATATAAAGCTTTTTACTATCGTAAGTAAATTATTAAAAATGAATCCTTTTTTAAACGAATTTTCTTAAAAAATTAGCATTTATAATTCTAATATATATTCCTTTTTTAAAGAGATTTCAAGAAATAAAATCTTTTTATAGGTTAAATTTTTATTATAAATTACTATATTTCAATTTAATATATTAAAATCTAATAATATAAGAAGGAAGGTAGAAATATAAAATGGTTGATCAAGCTTTAATAGATGAGCTTAAAGCTCTTATGGATGCAGGACCAGAAAGCGCTAAACCCGAAGATGTTTTAAAGGTCTTTGAATTCTTCAAACAAATTGCTGAAGAAAATGAAGATATTAAGGAAGAATTAGAAGATATGGACATTACTGTCCAGCAAATTATCACTGATAAAGATGCTAAATTCTGGATTAAGGCAAAAGAGGGTAAAATTGAATACGGTGAAGGTGAAGTTGAGAATCCTAGCTTTACTTTCTCCTGCACTATGCAAGTAGGTGCCGGTATGCTTTATGGAGAGGTTGATGCCACCTCCGCTTATATGGCAGGTGACATTACCGTAGAAGGCAATCTTCAAGATGCAATGGCTTTCCAGGAAATTATTGAATTAGCCATGGAAGCTTTTGAAGATTTAACCGAATAAATCCTTCAGTTCTAATATAAAAAATAATAAAAAATATGCGAAATCAAAAACCCTTTTAATTTTTTTTTAATTTCTTAATCTGATAGTTAATTTTTTTTTTATTTCTTCTTGTCTTATAATTCCAATAATTTATATACTCTGTCATTTTTCTTAACGGGTTTATCAACTGTGATTCCTACTGCAATCCTATGCTCTTTATCTATAATTGTAGGCGTTTCAGTTAAATTCTTTTTTCTTTTAATTTGAATCGATTTGACCCTTTGTTTTAAAAAAGTATTTGTATTGGCTCCGATAATATATATCTCATCATTTAATCTTATTTTTCCTGAGGTTAAAAGGATTTTAGCCGCCTTTTTTTCAGGATAATATGATAAAACCTTTCCTATTTCAATTTTTCTAAACTTTGAGATATTATCTTGATGGAGTCTTTCAATTTCCGACCCTAATGGCTTCCCAAAATAGAATCCTGTTGAAAAACCCCTATTATAAACTTTTTTTAACCGTTTGAGCCAATTTTTAACTTTTTGTTTATTAAATGAATCATCATAATACGCATCAATAGCTTCACGATAACATGAAGTTGTTTCTTGAATATAGATCGGATCTCTTTTTCTTCCTTCGATTTTAAATGCATCAATCTTAGCTTCTATTAATTGCGGAATATATTCAATCATGCATAGATCTTTAGCATTTAAAAAAAATACTCCATCATAAATTAATTCATTATTCTGTTCATCAATAACTCTCCATAACCTTCTGCAAGGCTGAATGCAGCGGCCTCTATTAGCTGAATATTCTTGCGATTGGCATAGTTCTGCAGAAAAATAACATCTTCCCGAAATTGATGTGCATTGTGCACCATGAACAAATGTTTCAATTTCTAATTTATCAAGTTTGCTTTTAATTTCTTTAATTTGTTCAAGAGAGAGTTCTCTCGCCAGAATTATTCTTTTAGCTCCAAGTTTTTCAAAAAACTTTGCTGCACAGGAATTTGATACATTTGCTTGGGTTGAGATATGAAATTCTGCCCCATATTCTTTAATTAATTCAATAGCTCCCAAATCATGAACAATAAAAGCGTCAATCTCCGCATTAACGGCAGTTTCTATAACCTTTCTTAATAATTCAAACTCATTTTCATATATAATTATATTTGTGGTTAAATACGCTTTTATTCCGTGATTATGACATGTTTTCACAACTTTATCAATTTCTTCTAATTTTATATTATCGCTGAACATTCTCATATTAAATGATTCTACGCCAAAATAAACCGCATCTGCATTATCTAAAACAGCATTTAAGGATTGCATGTTTTTAAGAGGTGCCATTAATTCTACTTTCTTTTTTTTATTTTGCGTCATTTGACTTATCGCTGAATATTAAAAAATCGCTTTTTATATATGATAAAATTATTTTTAAATAGAAATATTTTTAGTTGTTCTATTATTTTTTTTTTTCAAATATCGATCTTTCTTGCTTTAATTCTTAACATATAAGGGGTGTTTTTAATTAATAGCGAGTGGAAAGTGCTATACGATACCACAGATGGTCTTATCAATCAACAATTTTATGAAAACGGTACAGACCGAATTTTTGGGCGCACAACTGATATTTCAATAAAATTAAAACACTCAGGGAAAGTTATTAAAAAATTTAAGGATTTGTTTAATGATAATATCGAATTATTTATTGAGGGAAAATATTTTGAGTTTTTAAGTAAGTTTAAAATTATAAAAGGTTTAAATAATGATGATTTAATAAAATATCTCGAAAAAAAGCTTTTAGAAAAAATTGAATCTTTAAAAGGAGCTGATATTGATATGATTGTTCTTTATACAATTGTTGTAAGTGAACTTATCTCAAAAATACGGGATTTAAATTTTAAAGAAGTTCTAAAGGAAATTAAAAATAGAGCTCAAATTAAAACGAATTTGTCCTTAGATGAGATTGAAAATGCTCTTAACTTAATGTTTATGAAGAATAATGATTTAGTCTCTATATTATATAATTTATCTTATTTAGATGCACTTGCCGAATCTTTTAACTTTAAAAAAGTAGCCCGTAATTGTAAAATATTGAAAAGCAAATATATTAATAAAATTATTAAAAAAATAAAAGAATTTAACTAAATTTTTAAAATATCGTGTCATAAATCGGTAAGAGGATTCCTGCTGAACTTAAAATAATCCAAATAATTCCAAAAATAACGGGAACTAAAATTAAAAGCAATGATGGTATACAATTCCTCAAATAATTTCTATCTTTCAAGGCTTCCCTAAATGAGGGCCATTTTGGTGCATAATCAATCGGAAAATAAATATAAAAGATCTCTTTAACTTTTCTGGTATTTTCTTGACTTTTGGGAGTAATATTGAGAGAATTTCTCGGAAAAAGATATTCTCCGAATAGAGAAAAGAATATTAATACAATTACGGCGATGTGTATTGGTGTGTAAAAATTTTCGGTAAAGAAATATTCGCTGAAAGTGGCCATATTATTTATAAACCAAATTATTTCACATATCGGCAGAAAAAATAGGAAATATTCAAGAAAATGAGGTTTAAGTGGATGATATTCATAATTTATTGATTCATAATTGGTAAAATAATCGATATATGTGCCAAAAATTCGATTTTCGCGTTTAATGAGTAAATCATTTCCATTCCTTATTATTTTGACCTCTTGATTTGAAAACCAATCGTTTTGGATTGTCCTAAGCAGGAAATAATAAGCTGCAATTGTTAAGAAAAATTCAACTTTAAATGTAAAGCCTCCGAGAAAATAGTTCGGAATTAGCCATGTAATTAAAACTACAGCAAAAAGTCCTATACTTGGATATAACATAAATACCGGTTTATGCTGGAAGGATTCTTCATCAATTTTTTTTCTTAAAATTTCCGGTAATTTGTTAAAATTAATATTTTCTATTGCTTGGCTCTTTAATTCATTTTTTTCTGAATTTTTTTGTTTTTTTGCCTTTTCTATATCACATAATATTTTAAAAGGTTCTATAAAGTGCATAGGCTTTTGAGGTGTCGAGAGTTCAAATAATTCGAGCGTTCGATAATCAAATTGAATAAATTCCTTAGATGTATCTATTCTGCATAATTTTCTGGGGAATAGAGTATAAGGAATTATAAGAGCAACCATAAAAATTATATCATATATTAACATTGCTTTAAGCGAAAGTTCAAGGTCGTAAAAATAAAATGTAATATCAAATGTAATATCAAGGAAATTAATGTAATCCAATAGCATATAAATTAAAAATACAAGCACGATAACTGGGAGCCAGATTACTGCCCTCTGATGTCTCCTTCCTAATTTAATTTGCTGAAGTGAATCTTTCATTTTAAAATCGATTTGTGTATCAAGTAAAAAGTTCCCGAATCCTTTCTTAATATAACGAGCCTTTCCATCAGAATAAAAAACCAGAATTATTTTACGGGATGTAATTAGTGAAAACAGTAAAAATATTAGCCCCATTAATATCGGAATAATTCCCATAAACATATACCCCGTTATTGTAGTAATAAAAGTAATTGTTGGCTTTCCCGTAATTTGAAAAGTCAATGCATCTATTTCGGGATTATAAGCCCATGGCAAATTGGTTATTGCGAAGATAAAGAATGCAATTCCCGTAAAAAAAGTTATTCTATTAAATCGCTTGAATAATACCGCATATGAAGCATTTTCCTCAAATGTAATCAGATCTTCTATCGTTTTTCTATTTTTTTTCATAATTCAAGCCTCCATCTATATAATTCCTAAATATTTTGCGATATAATAAACCGATAAATATTCCGGTCCCGCAGGCACCTGAAAACGACCTGGTGTGCTTGTAAGCCTTTCAGTAGTATCCCTCGAAAAACTACTTCTCTGCCACATAATATCTTCTGCTTTCCTCATATCAGATGGCAGAGAATTATTATAGAGACCTGAATCTTCAACATCTCTCATAGCAACATTTCCCAACACTCCTTTTATAACTTCGGCAGAAGGAGGTTCATCCTTCCAATATCCATAACTCGGATATTTTGCATAGGGAATCGGTCTCTGATGGACATTTGGAAATGTTCCTGGAGCAGTTGCAAAATAATAATCTCTACTCGGATATTTTCTTTCGGCATATCTCATTAATGCATCTCTGATATCACGTTTACAAAATTCAATAATATAATCTTTATCATCGGGCTTTTTTATATTTGCATTTTTCCAGATTTCTAAATCATAATCATTTAATTTAATTGTAGGCGTGTCGTAAATATTATCACCACTTTCGGAATGACATAAAAGCCAAATGGCATCAAAGAATGCGTTTCTATGTAATTTTGTGAAATCATGAATTACGTTTAACCAATTTTTTATATAAAGATGTTTAAGCACCGAATCTTCACATAAAAATATTGAAACCAGTGCGCTATAATATATAAAATTACAGCCATAATAGGCATCATAAATTTTAGGAGAAAGATCTATGCCCATTCTCATAGAACGCCCGATTTTATATGCAATACCTCTATCATAGACATATTTATCATAAATCGGTCCCCATTTTTCCTCATCGACCATTTTCGCCATTTGGAGGTAATAAACAAGCCAAGACCCATCAATCATAGGACGAGCAGAAATTAAATCTGCTGAAGTATGCTGCGTACCATCAACATCTACAATTCTCCAATTACAATCATAGAAAAATTGAACAGTTTTATCAATAATATCGCCAACTTTAATACGTATTTGTGGATCATCAACTAAAGCGTATACCATTGCTAAGCCAAGTAAACATCCACAGTATACATCTCTGGAGATGTGTCTTGCAAGTGTCCATTTAAAGCCCCGATAAGTTACATTATAGTGATCTTCTGTTGTAAAATAACTTGCAGGAAAATATTTACGTGCTATTGGTGTATCCGGGACTGCATATCTGGGCCAAGCCCCCATTCCTGAAACTTCACTTAATAGCTCGTATGCGCTTACTAATTTTGTAATTCTTGCTTTTGCTGCTGCCATCTCCGTTTTATCATTATTTCGCTTGGCAATTGCATATCTAAAAGCCTCTCCGGCGGTATAAACACCCTCATAAAGAGCAGTATGTGCCACGTCGCCGCTATATGTCATATTATTTTTGTCATTATGCGGATCACTTTCATTAAGAGGATCAAAAGCATTTAAAAGTTGAGTATTATTCCAATAAATCCAACTTTTGTTACTCCAATTCCAATAAACGCTAACAGGTGGTAATACATCCCAACCCTCACCAGTCATATTTTCAGGAATATGATATTTCCCAATGAGTTCCTCAAATTGTTGCGCTCTAAGTTCTAAAAATGTGGTATTGATATATTGATCTTCAATTAGAGATGATTCAACATTAAATCCGTCAAAAAATAAGGAAAAATCATTTCTCATACTAAGAAAAAGCGAACTTAACGAGATATAAATTCCGATTGATATACATACAAAAGCTAAAAAGAATATTTTAAAAAATCTAAACCATGTAAATCTTTTATCTTTTCTCTGATACAATTTTAATCCTCAAAATTTTGTAGATTATAAAATATGCTTATTTTTTATATTTGAACTTAATCATATTTAAAATAATTCTTTACTTTTAAGATATTGAAAACTTATGAGCGAAAAAAAGGAAAATCTTTATTATTTAAATAAATATCGGGATAAAGAAGTATCTGTTGATGAGGCAATAAGGGAATTTATAAAACCTGCAGATAGAATTTTTATCGATTCTGGCTGTGCTGAACCAATTGATTTAACTAAAAAATTAATTGAATTAAGTCCTGAACTTCCTGATGTAGAGATACTCCATTTTTTAAGTCTTTCTGATTTAGATTATTACGAAACAGCAGGCGGAATTGAGGATTTATTTAGGCATAATGCTTTTTTTATCGGTAAATCTTTAAGAAAATATATTCGTGAAGGGCAAGCGGATTATACACCAATGCTTCTATCAGAGATTCCCAAAATCTTTAAAACAGGACAAATGCATGTGGATGCTGCATTAATTCAAGTGAGCCCTCCAGATAGATACGGTTTCTGCAGTTTTGGTATAAATGTAGATATTGTTAAGCCTATAGCAGAAGCTGCTAAGAAGGTTATCGCTGAGATTAATCCTAATATGCCGAGAACTTTAGGTGATAGTTTTATTCATATGGATGATATTGACGGATTTATTCAATCTAATCATGATATTATTGAATTTTCTTACGGAGAACCCGATGATGCTGCAAGACAGATTGCCAAATATGTAGCATCTCTAATAGAAGACGAGTCTACAATTCAAATGGGAATTGGCCAAATTCCTAATGCTGTGACTCAAGAATTAATGGATAAAAAGGATCTTGGCGTTCATAGTGAGGTTTTTTCCGATGGAATTGTCGATCTCGTTGAGGCAGGAGTGGTAACATGCAGAAAAAAGACAATTCATAAAGATAAGATCATTTGCTCTTTTGTAATGGGATCGAGACGTCTTTATGATTTTGTAGATGACAATCCTATGGTGGAATTTCATCCATGTGATTATTGCAATGATCCATATATTATTAGCCAAAATAAAAAACAAGTTGCTATTAATGCAGCCTTATCCGTTGATTTAACGGGACAGGTAAATTCTGACTCAATAGGTTATCGCTTTTATAGCGGTATTGGCGGCCAAGTTGATTTTGTGCGCGGTGCTGCTAGATCTATAAACGGAAAACCAATTATGGTTCTTAAAAGTACTGCAACTATTTATGAAGATGGTGAAGAAAAGGTAGTATCAAGAATTGTCCCATATCTGCAACCGGGTTCAGGTGTAGTTGTTACTCGTGGAGATGTTCACTATGTTGTTACTGAATGGGGTATTGCATATCTTTACGGAAAAAGCGTTAGAGAGCGTGTTCTAGAGCTTATTAACATTGCCCATCCCGATTTTAGAGAAGAATTATTAGAACATGCAAAAAAATGGAATTATATTTATTCCGATCAGAAATTACCGAAGTCTATTGATGGGAGGGTAAGCATTTATCCCGCGAAATATGAAAAAAAAATTACACTGAAAAATGGGAAAGAGATTCTGGTACGGCCTGTCAAACCTACGGACGAGAGAATGCTCCAAGAACTTTATTATTCACTTGATGAAAAAGACCGTTATTATCGATTTTTTACACCAGTTCACGATTTTAGACATAAGAAAGTTCAATCTCAAGTTAATATTGATTATTTAACAGATATGATCCTCGTTTGTGAATATAATGATAACGGTGAGAAAAAGATAATTGCTATTGGAGGTTTTTTCAAAACTGCAAATCCTTCAGTAGCAGAATTGGCATTTGTTACACATAAAGACTGGCGTGGTCTGGGGATTGTAAAATTTCTATTGCATTACCTCGTTGA